>NZ_JBEZFT010000027.1:54224-79484 GCF_040649595.1 Kribbella sp. NPDC048915
GGGACCATGCACACCATCCCGGGACCATGCACACCATCCCGGGACCATGCACACCATCCCGGGACCATGCACACCATCCCGGGACCATGCACACCATCCCGGGACCATGCACACCCAACCCGGACCTCGCACACCCGCCCGGGACTGTGCATCCCATCCCGGGACTGTGCACCCCATCCCGGGGCCTTGAACAAGCAATAACCACTCCACACCCACCACAACCTGTTCAAGCCCCCGAGTTCAGCCCGCACGCCGACCGGCGCAGCCAACCACAGCCAGCCTCATACGAGCGGATAACCCCGCCAGTTGGGGATCTCTGCTCTCATACCGACGAAGAACCCCAATACGCGGGGTTATCCGCTCGTATGCCGTGCTGCGGATCAGTCGGCGGTGATCTCGTCAGCGGTGATCCAGCCAGCGGTGATCTGGTCGGCGGCGGTCTCCTCGACGGTGTTCGGCACGCGGCGACGGTGCGGCGTGGTCCCGTGCCGTGGTGGCGTGGTGCCGTGCCGGGCCGTGACGTGGGGTGATGGTGTGGCGCGGTGTCGTGGCGCCGTGATGGCGTGCGGGGCCGTGCCGTCGTGGCGCGCCGTGCCGTGCCGTCGTGGCGCGCCGTGCCATGGCGCCGTGCCGCGCCGTGGTGCCGTGGTGCCGTGGCGCTGTGGTGGCGGTGGTGCGGTGTGGTCGTAGGGGCTCCGGTTTTCGTCGTGCGGTGGGTTTACCCACGGTGTTGTGGGTTCCGCACCCCTCACACGGGTCAGGAACCCACAACACGATGAGTGAACCCACCGTGCGGGGAGCCACCGTGCGGGGAGCCACCGTGCGGGGACCCATCGTGCGGGGACCCATCGTGCGGGGACCCATCGTGCGGGGACCCATCGTGCGGGGACCCATCGTGCGGGGACCCATCGTGCGGGACCCCATCGTGCGGGAACCCACCGTGCGGGAACCCACCGTGCGGGAACCCACCGTGCGGGAACGTCCGCGCGTCAGCCAGCGCGGGCGCCGACTCGGGCACCCGGACCCGCCCACGGAGCGGTCGCAGGAGCCGGTTTTCCCTTGCACCTGTCCTGACCTGCGTGACAGGTGTGTTCGACGGGCGGCATACTCAGGGCCCCGTGCTCTGGGGACCTGTGTGGGGGTGCCGGGGGCCGGGACGTCCGCGAGCCAATGCTCCACCATCGCTCCCGTCCAGCCTGGAGGAACTTCGTGACCCGCAAACGACCGGCGATTCTTGTCGCCACCGCACTGATCGCCGCCGGTGCCGGCGTGCCGGTGCTGGTGAGTACGGCGAGCGCCAGCCAGCCGACCGCGTCGGTGGCCGACCCGGAGGTGAAGCGCTCCGGGACCGGTTCGTACATCGTCCAGCTCGACGACTCCCCGGTCGCGGAGTACGGCGGCGACATCGCCGGTCTGGCCGCGACGAAGGTCGCGCCCGGCGGCAAGCTGCTGAAGACCGCGGCGCCGGTCGTCGACTACGTCCGGCACCTCGCCGGTGAGCGCGACCAGGTCCTGAAGCAGGTCCCGGGCGTCAAGAAGCTGTACGACTACAACTACACGTACTCCGGTTTCTCGGCCGAGATGTCGTACGAGGACGCGGTCAAGCTGGCCAAGACCTCCGGTGTGAAGAGTGTCGAGCCGAGCGAGCTGCAGCACACCGACACCGTCGACACCCCGCGCTTTCTCGGGCTGTCCGGCAAGGGCGGCGCCTGGCAGCAGGCGGGCGGGATCGACAAGGCCGGCGACGGCGTGATCATCGGCATGATCGACTCCGGGTACGTCCCGGAGCGGGGGAGCTTCGCGCCGATCAAGACCACGAGGGCCTCGGACGCGATCGTCGCGAAGAAGTGGAAGGGCATCTGCCAGGCCGGCGAGGAGGCGCCCGTCACCTGCAACAACAAGGTGATCGGTGCGCGGTACTTCGACAAGGGCATCGGCAACCGCCCGATCCCGGCGGAGTTCAAGTCGCCGCGTGACTACGGCGGCCACGGCACCCACACCGCGAGCACGGCGGCCGGCAACTACGGCGTCGAGATGAGCGTCCTGGGCCGTGACTACGGCAAGGGCTCCGGTATGGCGCCGCACGCCCGCCTGGCGATCTACAAGGCGCTGTGGGCAGTCGACGAGACCGGCGGCGGCAGCGGTACGGACGCCGACATCGTGGCCGCGATCGACGCGGCGGTGTCCGACGGTGTCGATGTCATCAACTACTCGATCTCCGGCAGCGGGTCGACGTACGTGAACGCGACCGGGCTCGCGTTCCTGCGGGCCGCGAAGGCGGGCGTGTTCGTCGCGACCAGCGCCGGCAACACGGGTCCGGGTGACGCGACCGTGGGCAAGACGTTCCCGTGGGTCACGTCGGTTGCCAACGGCACCCACGACCGGGACGTTCAGACCACGCTGACGCTCGGCGACGGCTCGAAGTACACCGGCGCGGGCATCGGATCCGGTACGCCGCAGGCGCCGATCGTGCTGGCCAAGGACGCCGGCCTCCCGGGCGCCGACCCGGCGAACCTGACCCTGTGCCAGCCGAACACGCTCGACCCGGCGAAGGTGACCGGCAAGATCGTGGTCTGCGACCGCGGCGTGAACGCCCGCGTCGACAAGAGCCTGCAGGTGAAGAACGCCGGCGGTGTCGGCATGGTCCTGCTGAACATCACCCCGTCCACGCTGGACGCCGACCTGCACTCGGTGCCGACCGTTCACCTCGACGACAAGGCCACGTCGGCCGTCAAGGCGTACGTCAGCGGCACCGCGAACCCGACCGCCACGATCGGCGCCGGTACGCCGGTGCGCGTGACCGCCCCGAAGGTCGCCGCATCGTCGAGCCGCGGACCGTCCCCGGCCGGCAACGGTGACCTGCTCAAGCCGGACATCATGGCGCCGGGTACCAGCGTCCTGGCCGCGACCAGCGCGTTCAGCGCGGCCGGTGGCGAGTACGCGTTCATGAGCGGTACGTCGATGTCGACACCGCACATCGCGGGTATCGCCGCCGTCCTGAAGTCCAAGCACCCGACCTGGTCGCCGATGGCGATCAAGTCCGCGCTGATGACGACCGCCACCGACAAGGACACCAGCGGCAAGCCGATCCAGAACGACTCCGGTTCGCCGGCGAACCCGTTCGGGTACGGCGCCGGTCAGGTGCGGCCGAAGCTCGGCATGGACCCGGGCCTCGTCTACGACTCGACGTACACCGATTGGACGAAGTTCATCTGCGGTTCCGGTCAGGTGCCGAGCACGCACGAGCTGTGTGCGAACGGCAAGATCGACCTGAGCGACCTCAACTACCCGACCATCGCGATCGGCGACCTGGCCGGCAAGCAGACCGTCACCCGCACGGTGACGAACGTCGGCAAGCACGCCGAGGTCTACCTGCCGAAGGTCGAGGGCCTCAAGGGTCTGAAGGTCACGGTGTCGCCGAAGATCCTGATCACGCTGCCGGGCCGCAGCACGACGTACAAGGTCACGATCGAGAACAACGGTGCGCCGCTGGAGCAGTACTCGTTCGGCCGGCTGATCTGGAAGTCGGCGAAGCACACCGTCGCCAGCACCGTCGCGATCAAGCCGCTGACGGTGAAGGCCTCGGTCCAGGTCAACGCCACCGGCGCGTCCGGCTCGGTGCAGGTACCGGTCACGGCCGGGTATGCCGGGACGCTCACCACGACCGCGGTGGGTCTGGACGCGGCGAAGGTCGGCGAGGCGACGCTGAAGAACCCGGGCGGGGTGTCCTTCCCGACGACCAACCCTGGGGTCAACGACCACGTCGCGAAGTTCACCGTGGGCGTCCCGGCCGGTACGACGCACGCGCGGTTCTCGACGTTCGACGCCGACTACCCCGCAGGTACGGACCTGGACGTGTTCGTCTACCGGGCCGGTACGGCGACGCTGCTCGGTAGCAGCACCGGCGGCTCCGCCGAGGAAGAGGTGAACCTGTCGAGGCCCGCAGGCGGTCAGGTGGACGTGTACGTCGACCTGTACGCCGGAGCGGACGAGCAGCAGGTGAAGCTCAACCACTGGCAGCTGGGGCAGGCTGCGGGCAACCTGACGGTCACTCCGGCCAGCCAGCAGGTCACGGTGGCCGGCCAGACCAGCGTGACCGCCAGCTGGACCGGCCTGACCCCAGGCGCCCGCTACCTCGGTCAACTCCGCTACTCCGACGGCGCCGACGGCTCCGGCTCCACCCTGGTCCGCGTAGACAGCTGACGCATCCACGGCAGCGGCTCAGCACAGTCAAGAGCTGTGCTGAGCCGCTGTCGTCTTTATGACGCCTGAACGGTCAGGGCTGAACTGCCTTGATGATCTCGTCCGGCGCACTGGTCACGACCTGCTTGCACTCGCCGGAGGCCACGGCACATCGGAACATCTTCTGCTCGGCCTGTGCGTCGTCGATCACGACGACGTTCGCCGGATTCTCGAAGACCCCGCCACCGGCCAGTCTGGCCTTGGCCGGCAGCGTCAACGAGGAGACCTGTCCGGTGGCGACGTCGACGGCGACCTGGGTGCTGAGAACCATCGTCATCCCGTCGGGGGACAGCGCCACGTACGGCGCGACCACGTTGCCCTCGGTGGTCCGGGCGTCGAAGCAGTACTCACGCTTGATCTCCAGCCCCTTCGCCCCGAGGGTCGCGGCGTTCGCGCAGTACTTCCGGCCGCCCTTGTTCGTCAGTTGCACGACGGTGCCGGTGCCGCGTGCCACCACGATTTCGCCCTCGAGGTTCCCGACCGTCCGGACCTCGTTGCTCGGCCCGGGCTGCCAGACGGTCACCGGTCGCGCGTCCGGCGAATGCGGGTTCATCCAGACGCCGTCCTTGTTCCACCCGATCAGCTCGAGGTTCGGCGTCGTGACGGTGACACGGGCCACCTCGTCGCCGCTCTTCACATCGACGACGACCACCTCGCCGCTCGGTGCGCCGGATTTGCTCAGCGGTACCGCGATCTGACGGCCGTCGGGGGAAACCACGGGATAACCGGCCCCGAGCGGCCCGAGCGGTCTGACCTGGCCGCTCGGCGACACCACCGCGGCCTGGGACTTGGCGGGATCGGGGTAGCCGGTGGTGACCAGCCACCCACCGTCGACCCGAGCGAGTACGTCGCCCTGCACGCCAGGGTTCTTCACGGTCCGATCGCCGTCGTGGATGGTCGCCCACCAGGTGTCGAGCGGGTTGTCCGGGTTGTTCTGCACGGTGACGGCGTACGGGATCAGGGGTTTCCCGGCCGGGACCGGGACCGAACTCGCGCTCGGGATGCCGGCGACCGACGGCTCTCGGTCGGTCACGCCGGACAGGACGGTGGCGGTGAGGGCCAGGGCCCCGGCGACGGCGGCGGCCGCGAGGAGAACCGGCCAGCGCCGGGAGCGGGTGGGTTCGGTGCCGCCCGGTACGGCGAGGCCGGGGCCTTCGGCAGTGTCCGGGACGGTGTCGGCCTGGGTCTGGAAGTAGTCGTGGAGGCGCGTTTCGGTGTCGGTCATCGCAGGTCCTTGAGGCGCTCGGTCAGGGTGGCCAGGCCGCGGGTGGACGCGGACCGGGCGGTGGATTCGGTGATGCCCATCAGGGCGGCGATCTCCGCGAACGGGAGGTCGAGGTAGTAGCGGAGGACGAGGACCTGCCGGGTTCGCGTGGGCAGACCTTGCAGTGCGCGCTGCACCTGGGAGCGCTCCTCGCCGAGCACCGCCGTGGTCTCCGCCGACGGGTTCGGTGCGTGATGCGGTGGCGTGTACAGCCGCGCCACCCGCCGCCGGCGCAGCACCGAGCGACTGCGGTTCAGTATCGCGGCCCGCAGATACCCCAGTGCCGCATCCGCCTCCCGGAGCGGCCACCGCCGGTACAGCTCGGTGAAGGCCTCCTGGACGATGTCCTCCGCCGCTTGTCGGTCGTCCGTCATCAGCACGGCCAGGCGCACCAGCCCGGCCCAGTGCAGGCTGTACAGCTCTGCCACCGCTGCATGCCCGTCGTCCGTCGCCGGCGCCCTGATCGGGCCCCTGATGCTCACCATTTGTTCGGTCACACCCCAGAGACGCGTGTGACTCAGAAACGCTGCATCCGTTCCCGGGTCCAGTTGAGATGCAGCAGTGCCTGTTCGCGCTGCCAGGCTCGCATGGTGGGGATGCCGGGCGGCTCCGGCTGGGCCGAACCCCACCAGAGGCCGCCGGCGATGGCAGCGATGAAGCCGGTGATGCCCTCCTCCTCCGGGAGCGACGGCAGGGTGACCGACTCGCGCATGTCTGCGTGCAGGATCACCGTGTCCGTCCAGCGTGGTGCCAGCGCCGGATGCGCCCAGTCGATGAAGACCACGCGCTCGTCGGTCAGGATGATGTTGTCGGCTCGCAGGTCCCAGTGGGCCAGTGCCTTGCCTTGGGCAAGCGCAGCGATCCCCGTGCGCGCCAGCTCGGCGAACTCCTCGACGTGTCCTTCCAGCCAGTCCGGAACGGCCAGGTCGTCCTCCAGGACCCTCTCCCACCGGCTGAGGAACTCATGGCTACGTACGGCGGCCACCGGGGCGTCCGGCCACGGCGATGGGTCCAGTGCGTCGGTCAGGTCCTCCAGCGCGCCCAGCACCCGGTCGGCGTCCGCCTGTTCCCACGGGTGCGCGGGCAGCCGTCCGTCGATGTCCTCGAAGAGCATCCCGACCCAGTCGCCGTCGTCGTACACGGCGTAGAGCTCCGGCGCCATCGGGAGCCGGCCGATCGCCTGCACCGCGGTGATCTCCAGGCGGAACAGCTCGGGCGTTTTCGGGTTCAACGTCGTCCCGACAGCCTTGACGAACGCCCGGCGGCCGGAGGCCGTCACCAGGCGCGCGGCGGTACCGGGGGAGAAGCCGCCCTGCTGGGTCGCGGCCGAGATCACGGCCGAGCCCAGCGTGCGCTCCACCCACGCCCGCACCGCGGCAGGCAGCTTCTCGTACGGCAAACGAACCCCAGCAGCGTGCGCCATACCTCACAACGGTAGAGCCCGGATCCACTGATTTTCGAATCCGCTGGACCCGCATGGGATGATTGAGCGGATATCCCACCCGCAGTACTGTCCGCGACGAGAACTGGATCCCTTCCGTGCCCGTAGGCCCCACGAATGTGCCGCAGCCGGGTCGCACCGACCCGTCGCTGATCCGGAACTTCTGCATCATCGCTCACATCGACCACGGCAAGTCGACGCTGGCCGACCGGATGCTGCAGATCACCGGGGTGGTCGACGACCGCTCGATGCGGGCGCAGTACCTCGACCGGATGGACATCGAGCGCGAGCGCGGCATCACGATCAAGTCGCAGGCGGTCCGGCTGCCGTTCACGCCCAGCCCGGACTCCCCGGGCGGACTGCTCGCTCCGGACGGTACGACGTACATCCTGAACATGATCGACACGCCGGGCCACGTGGACTTCACGTACGAGGTCTCGCGGTCGCTGGAGGCGTGTGAGGGCGCCGTCCTGCTGGTGGACGCCGCGCAGGGCATCGAGGCGCAGACCCTGGCGAACCTGTACCTCGCGCTGAACGCCGACCTGCACATCATCCCGGTGCTGAACAAGATCGACCTGCCGAGCGCGCAGCCGGAGAAGTACTCCGAGGAGCTCGCGCACATCATCGGCTGCGACCCGTCCGACGTGCTGAAGGTGTCGGCGAAGACCGGCGAGGGCGTCGAGGAGCTGCTCAGCGAGATCGTCGCCCAGGTCGAGCCGCCGAAGGGCGTCAAGGACGCGCCGCCGCGCGCGCTGATCTTCGACTCCGTGTACGACACGTACCGGGGCGTGGTCACCTACGTCCGGGTCGTCGACGGCGAGCTGACGCACCGCGACCGGATCAAGATGATGTCGACCGGTGCGGTGCACGAGATGCTCGAGGTCGGGGTGATCTCACCGGAGCCGAGCAAGACGCAGAGTATCGGTGTGGGTGAGGTCGGTTACCTGATCACCGGCGTGAAGGACGTCCGCCAGTCCCGCGTCGGTGACACCGTCACGTCGAACGTGCACGGCGCGACCGAGCCGCTCGGCGGCTACAAGCACCCGCAGCCGATGGTGTACGCCGGTCTGTACCCGATCGACGGCGACGACTACCCGACGCTGCGCGACGCGCTCGACAAGCTCCAACTGAACGATGCCGCCCTGCAGTACGAGCCGGAGACTTCCGGCGCGCTCGGCTTCGGTTTCCGCTGCGGCTTCCTCGGGCTGCTGCACATGGAGATCGTCCGTGAGCGGCTCGAGCGCGAGTTCAACCTGGACCTGATCTCGACCGCGCCGAACGTCGTGTACCGGGTGGTGATGGAGGACGGCACCGAGCACGTCGTCACCAACCCGAGCGAGTTCCCCGAGGGCAAGGTCGACGAGGTCTTCGAGCCGGTCGTGAAGGCGACGATCCTGAGCCCGAGCGACTACATCGGCGCGATCATGGAGCTGTGCCAGACCAAGCGCGGTCAGCTGCAGGGCATGGACTACCTGTCCGAGGACCGCGTCGAGCTGCGGTACACACTGCCGCTGGCCGAGATCGTCTTCGACTTCTTCGACCAGCTCAAGTCGAAGACCAAGGGCTATGCCTCGCTCGACTACGAGCCGACCGGTGAGCAGGCCGCGCAGCTGGTCAAGGTCGACATCCTGCTGCACGGCGAGACCGTGGACGCGTTCTCCGCGATCGTGCACCGCGACAGTGCGTACGGGTACGGTGTCGCGCTGGCCGGGAAGCTGAAGGAGCTGATCCCGCGGCAGCAGTTCGAGGTGCCGATCCAGGCCGCGATCGGGTCCCGGGTGATCGCCCGCGAGACGATCCGCGCGATCCGCAAGGACGTGCTGGCCAAGTGCTACGGCGGTGACATCACCCGGAAGCGCAAGCTGCTCGAGAAGCAGAAGGAAGGCAAGAAGCGGATGAAGATGGTCGGCCGGGTCGAGGTGCCGCAGGAGGCCTTCATCGCCGCCCTCCGCACCTCCGACACCGCCGAGAAGGCCGGCAAGAAGTAGGGTGCCGGCCGTTCCTGGAGGCCAGCCGGTCGAGATTCCCGAGGGTCTGCTGGCCGTCGGGTCGCGCGGTCCGGACTGGGCCGGCTGGCTGGATGGCCTGCCGCGGTTGGTCCGGGAGCTGCTGGAGTCCTGGGAGCTGCGGGTCGACGGACCGTCGGCGTACGGCAATTGCGCGCTCGTCGTCCCGGTACTCACCCGCGCCGGTGAGCGCGCCGTACTGAAGGTGCAGTTCCCGCACTGGGAGGCGGAGACCGAGCACCTCGCGCTGCGCGACTGGGCCGGCAACGGCGCCGTCCAGCTGTTGCGCGCCGACCCGCGGCGGTTCGCGCTGCTGCTCGAGCGGTTGGAGCCACGGGACCTGACCACGATCGACGCGCTGGACGCGTGCGAGATCGTGGGACGTACCTACAAGCGGTTGCATGTTGTGGCCGGCCCGCAGTACCGGACGTTGTCCGGTGAGCTGCGCCGCTGGGTCGAGGGGTTTCGGCAGCTGCCGGCGTCGGCGCCGGTGCCGCACCGGTACGTCGAGCAGGCGATCTCGCTGGCCGAGGACTTCATCGCCGACCCCGCGACCGACGGCCGGCTCATCCACACCGACCTGCACTACGAGAACATGCTCGCCGCCGACCGCGAACCGTGGCTGGTGATCGACCCGAAACCGTTGTCCGGCGATCCGCACTACGAAGTCGCCCCGCTGATCTGGAACCGCTGGGACGAGGTCGCCGCCGCCTACGACCTGCGCTTCGCTCTCCGCCAACGCTTCTGGACCGTGGTCGACGCCGCCGGCCTCGACGAAGACCGCGCCCGCGCGTGGGTCGTCGTACGGCAAATGCTCAACGTCCTGTGGACCCTCCAAGAATCGACCGGAGACCGGACCTTGCCCCGGGACTGGCTGACCCGCAACATCGCCATCGTCAAAGCAATCCAGGCCTGATCCCAGACGGTCGGCCTGCTGCAAACGGGTGAGGATCAGCGCGGGCTTGAGTCGAGCAGGCGACCCTCCACTCGAGCAGGCAACCCTCCAGTTGTGTCGGCATCCCTCCAGTTGGTGGGCGACCCCGCGATTCGGGACGGCCGTTCGGTTGGTGTGCGGGTTGAGCGGCCGAGTGCGTGAGCGTTGCCCGCTGAAGTGGAGGGTTGCCTGTTCAAAATTTCGCTGGGCAACCCTTCATTTGGATGGGCAACCCTCGTGAGCTTGGTCGTCAGGTGGGGCTGTGACGAGGATGGCGGGGCAGAACCGGTACGGCGGGCCTGCGCGTGGCGGACCGCGGTACGGCGGGATCGGGTGCGGCGCGTTCGGTCGGGTGGGGCGCGGTCCGGCGGTGTTGGGGTGGGGCGTGGTGTGGCGGATCGGGGTACGGCGGGACTGGACGTCAGCACTGGTCCAGTACGGCGGGATCGGGGCGCGCGCATGCCGTGCGGCGGGGGATGGTGCGGCGCAATCTGGTGTCGGCCGCGGGCCTCTACGCGGGCCTATCCGCTCGTGTTGGGGGGTCTGCTGGTGTACCAGCGCAGAACCCCGACACGAGGGGTTGACCCGTCGTGTTGGCCAGCCCGGCGGATCACCACGGCCGCGCAGGTGTGAGGTGGTAGACAGGTGCTGGAGTTAGTAGTTAGTGCCTACTAACTTAGGCGCCATGAGTGGTGTGCGGATGAGTGGGCGGGCGCGGCGTGAGCAGGTGCTGGGGATCGCCGAGGAGGAGTTCGCGGCCGCGGGGCTCGCGGGAGCTTCGACGGAGACGATCGCGCGGCGGGCGGGGATCACGCAGGCGTACGTGTTCCGGATGTTCGGGACGAAGCGGCAGCTGTTTCTCGAATGCGTGGACGCCGCGTTCGAGCGGATGCGGCTCGCGATGCTCGCGGCGGCCGGCGGGGCGAGTGGGATCGAGGCGCTGGCGGCGATGGGGCAGGAGTACCACGACATGCTCGCCGACCGTACGACGTTGCTGCTGCAGTTGCAAGGCACCGCGGCTGCGGCTGCGGGTGATGACGAGGTACGCGACGCCGTACGGGCGAGCTTCGGGCGACTGTGGCAGTCGGTTGCCGACACTGCGCAGCTCGATGCGGTGACGGTGAAGGCGTTCCTCGCGTTCGGCATGCTGCTCAACACGAGCGCCGCCCTCGACCTCCCCGAGGTCGACGAACCGTGGGCACACCAGGTCCGAACCCGCATCCAACCCGGACTCTTCAACCACATCACCACCGAAACCAACCAGTGAGCACCCCCACCGACATGCGCTCACGCCCCGCGCGGCCGTCCTCCATCGGCTCCGTGATCAGGGGGCTCGACGATCGGTGGTTGCCTTGGGCACGGACCGGCGTACAGGCGGGCCGCTTCCAGCAGATCGCCGGCGGGGCTGAGTTGTGAGCGTGACCAGTGCTGTGCGGCTGCGATTGCCTGGTGTGTTGGTTCTCGTCGGCTTGATTGTTGCTGTGATCGGGAGCCTCGGGGCTCCGTTGATCACGGCGGTGGCTGCGGAGTACGGCGTCTCGCTCGCGGCGGCGCAGTGGACGTTGACGGTTGCCTTGCTCGCGGGGGCGGTGGCGACGCCGGTGCTGGGGCGGCTCGGAGCCGGGCCGCGACGCCGCACGGTCGTGCTGACGATGCTTGCGGTCGAGGTTGCCGGCGGTTTGCTGACGGTGTTGCCGTTGTCGTTCGGGTTCCTGCTGACCGGACGGGTGTTGCAGGGCTCCGGGATGGGGCTGGTCGTACTGATGATGGCGGTAGCGCGTGACCACCTCGACGAACGGCGGGCTGCGCGGGCGATCGCGTTGCTGTCGGTGGCATCGACGGCGGGGATCGGGATCGGCTATCCGTTGTCCGGGTTGCTGACCGATCTCGCCGGCGTCCGGGCGGCGTGCGGGCTCGGGCTCCTCGTCACCACGGTCGCGTTCGTGGCCGCCGTACTCGCGTTGCCGCAAGCTCCGGAGCGACCGTCCGCGCGGCTCGACGGCCGCGGTGCGATCCTGCTCGCGGTCGCTCTGCCGACCGTACTGCTCGTCATCGGCGATACCAGCCTCTGGCACCGCCACATCGGTCTCGCTGCCGCGGTGCTCGCAGCCGCGCTCGTCCTCCTTGTCGTGTGGGCGTTGCTCGAAATCCGTACCGCGAATCCGCTTGTCGACATCAGGTTGCTGCGGCATCCCGCGATCGCCGCCGCGAACCTCGTGATGCTGATCGGCGGTGCCGGGATGTACCTGCTGTTCAGCCTGATCACCCGGTATGTGCAGACGCCCGCCGCGGCCGGGTACGGCTTCGGGCTGAACACCTTCGAAGCCGGCCTCGTCCTGGTGCCGTTCTCGGTTCTCGGGTTTGTTGCCGGACGCTTGATTCCAGGATTGCCGCGGCTCGGAGTTCGATCGTTGCTGGCAGCAAGTACGGCGGTGGTTCTGGCGGCGTTCGTGCTGTTCGCGGCGTCCAGGACGAACCTCGTCGAGCCGATCGTTGCCATCGGCATCCTCGGGTTCGGCGTCGGCGCGTTCTCCGCGGCGATGCCGGCGGTCATCCTCGCGGCGACGCCGGCCGCCGAGACGGCCAGTGCGATGAGCGTCAACGCGGTGGTGCGGAGCGTCGGGTTCTCCACCGGGAGTGCCCTCGGCGGCCTGATCCTCGCCGTACACACCACGAGCGTGTTTCCGAGCGAGTCCGGGTACGGCGTGGCGGCCTGGATCGGCGTGGCGACGACCGCGGCCACTCTGATGATCATCGCCGTACTCCCGCTGCACCGCGAAACCACCGCCGCGAACAGCCAGCGCCGCGATTAACCAGTAGTGCCAGGTTGTCGCGCCGGGAGATGATGTGCGTATGCGCGTGCTGACGGTCAACGTGGTGGAAGAGCTGATTCCCGGACCCAAAGAGACTGGCTTCACCGCGATCGACAAACGGCCGCAGTCCGGACGCGTGTACGTCGGTGCGCTCGGTCTGCGGGGTGACCGGGTCTGCGACACGAAGAACCACGGTGGTCCGGATCTCGCCGTGTACGCGTACGCGCAGGAGGACGCGGACTGGTGGGCCGGCGAGCTCGACCGTGAGATCCCGCCCGGCCTGTTCGGTGAGAATCTCCGGACCGAGGGGCTCGACGTCAACGGCGCGCTGCTCGGGGAGGTATGGCGGATCGGCGCCGAGGTCGAGGTGATGGTGCGCGCGCCGCGGATCCCGTGCATCACGTTCCAGCACCGGATGCAGGAGCCGCACTGGGTCAAGCGATTCCACCAGGCCGGGCGGCCCGGTGCGTACCTGAAGGTCCTGCGCGAGGGGACGATCGGCGCCGGCGACCGGATCGAGATCGTCAGCCGCCCGGACCACGACGTGACGATCTCGGAGATGTTCGGCGCCCAGGACCCGGCGAAACTCCGCCGCATGCTCGACTCCGGCGTCGACCTGATGGACGAACTCCGCGACACCGCCCACCGCGTCCTCACCCGCAGCTGACCCCCGGCACGACCGCACCGCCGCCGTACCACGGCGCCGCACCGCCGCCACCGCCGCCACACCACCGCCGCCACCGCCGCCACCGCCGCCGGACCGCGCCGCTGGCAGCGCCGCCGCACCACCGCCGCCGCACCACCGCCGCGCAGCCAGCGACCGGCAGGCGGCAGGCGGCTGTCGGCTGTCGGGTGAATCTCAGTTGCGACCAGGTCGCAGGATCTCGATGATGTGCCGGTGAGGACGCTCTTGCCTGACCCGGGTCCGTTGCGGCCGCTGGCGTTGGCTACTGTGCTCAGTCGGATCGGCAACGGCCTGTTGATGACGGTGAGTGTTCTGTACTTCACCCGCATCGTCGGACTGTCGATTGCGCAGGTCGGGCTCGGCCTGACCGTGGCCGGGTTGTTCGGCCTGGTGTCTGCCGTGCCGCTCGGGCATCTGGCGGATCGGCGCGGCCCGCGCGGGCTGTTCGTCGTGCTGAGCCTGGCGGTGTGTGCACTCTCGCTGACCTACCTCTTTGTACACACCTTCTGGCAGTTCCTCGTCGTCAGCATCGTGCTGACGATGATCGACCGCGGTGCCGGGGCGGTCCGCGCGGCGCTCATCGCCGCGGTGACCACCGGCGCCGGGCGAGTCGCGGCGCGGGCGTACCTGCGGGCGATTACGAACATCGGCATCATGGCCGGTGCCGGCATCGGCGCGTTCGCGCTGCATTTCGACACGGGTACGGCGTACCGCCTGATGTTCGTGCTCGACGCGGTACTGAGCAGCGTCGCGGCGTTCGTCGTCCTCGCGATTCCCCGGGTGGCGCCGCAGCCGCACGAGGGTGGCGGGCCGGTGTGGGTCGCGCTGCGGGATCGCGGCTATCTCGCGGTCGCGGCGTTGAACGCGGGGATGAGCATCCACTACGCCGTCCTCGACGTCGCCATCCCGCTCTGGGTGGTCGACCACACCGACGCGCCGCGCTGGACGGTTGCGTTACTGCTGATCATCAACACCGTGGTGGTGGCGCTGTTCCAGGTGCGCTCGTCGCGCGGTATCGCGGATCCGACCACCGCCGCCCGCGCCACGCGGACCGCCGGGCTGTTGCTGATGGCATCGATGGTGTTGTTCGCCGGAGCGACCTGGGGCAACGCCGTGCTCGCGGTCGGTCTGCTCGCGGTCGGTGCGCTGGTCCAGGTGATCGGCGAACTGCTGCAGTCGTCCGGCTCGTTCCTGCTCGGGTTCGACCTGGCGCCAGATCATGCACAGGGGCAGTACCAGGGCGTGTGGAACACCAGCATGTCGATCAGCACGATGGTCGCGCCAACGGTTCTCGCGCTGCTCCCGCTCGGTCTCGGCGTACCCGGCTGGATCATCCTCGGCGCGTGGTTCGCGCTGGTCGGCGTCCTGTTCGTTCCCGTCGTCCGGTGGGCCGCGACGCGCCGCGAGAGCCGTCAGTTGGTGGGTTCGCGGTAGCCGAGCGCGGCGGAGATCTTCCGGGCCGCCTCGATCGCGGCCGGGGCCATCAGCGCGACCTGGGCGATCGACTGCTCCAGCGACAAGGTGGAGATGCTGACCGCGGCGATCGCGGCGCCGGTGTGGTCGTGGATGACGGCGGCGACGCAGCGGATGCCGGGCTCGTTCTCCTCGTCGTCGAGCGCGTAGCCGCGGTCCCTGATCTGTGCGAGATCGGCCTTGAGTGCGGCGGCCGTCGTGTGCGTCAGCGGCGTACGGGCGGGCAGACCGGTCCGGGTGATGTGGAGGTCCAGTTCCTCGTCGCTCTTCTCCGCGAGCAGCGCCTTCCCGATCCCCGTGCAGTGCAACCAGATCGCTTTGCCGACGCGGGACGGCATCCGGTACGGCTTCGGGCCGTCGAGCCGTGCGACGTAGATCGCCTCGTCGCCGTTGAGCAGCCCGACGTGCACCGTGCACCGTGTCTGCGCGACGAGATCCGCGAGGACCGGACGGGCGACCGTGGCGAGGTCGACGTTCGTCAGCGCGTGCCCGGCCAGGCGCAGCGCCTTCGATCCGGGGTGGTACGAGCCGTCGTCGGCCTGGGCGACGAACTCGTGCTCGACGAGCGACGCCATGATCCGGTGCACGGTCGACTTGGCCAGCCCGGTCGCGTTCACCACGTCGGTGAACCGCGAGTGCTCCAGGACGGCGTCCAGCACCATCAGCGTCTTGTCGATGGCCGAGGGCGAGCTCATGCCGGACATCCTGCCATTCCCCTCCACAACGTGGCCCTACCGCGCCAGCCAGCCGCCGTCGACGGCGAGAACATGCCCGTTGACGTAGTCCGACGCCGCGGAGGCGAGGAACACCGCGGCGCCCACGATGTCCTCCGGCCGGCCCCAGCGACCCGCGGGGATCCGCTCCCGGATCGCGGCTTCGCGCGCTGGGTTCGCCCGCAGCTCCGCGGTGTTGTCGGTACTGATGTACCCGGGCGCGATCGCGTTCACCTGCACACCGGCAGGCCCCCACTCGTTGGCCAGCGCCCGCGTCAGCCCGGCGACTGCGTGCTTGCTGGCGGTGTACGCCGGAACCGTGATGCCGCCCTGGAAACTCAGCAGCGACGCGATCGTGACGATCTTCCCGGCGCCCCGCCGAGCCATCGCCGCCCCGATCGGACGGGTCAGTGCCCAGGTCGAGTTGAGGTTCACGTCGATCACGTGCTGCCAGTCGTCGATCGAGGTCTCCGCCGCGGGCGCCCGCCGGATCGTCCCGGCGTTGTTGACCAGGATGTCGATCTTTCGCGAGGCCAGCTCCACACCGGCGCGCTCGACCGCGGACGGATCCGCGAAGTCGGCGGTCACCACCGACGCCGAGCCGCCGTACTGCTTGATCTCCTCGAGTGTGTCCTCGAGCGCCGCGTCCCGCGCCATCAGGATCAGCTCCGCACCGGCAGCGGCGTACCCGGCCGCGATCGCCGCGCCGATGCCGCGCCGCGCGCCGGTGACGAGCGCGGTGCGTCCCGCGAGGCTGAAAGAGGTCACCGCAGGTCCCGTACGTCGACGCCGTCCATGTCGTCGAACGCCTGATTCTCGCCGGCCATCGCCCAGACGAAGGTGTACGACGACGTGCCGCAGCCGGAGTGGATCGACCAGCTGGGGGAGATGACCGCCTGCCGGTCCGCGACCAGCAGATGCCGCGTCTCGTCGGGCTCGCCGAGCAGATGCACGACGCGCTCGGTCTCCGGGAGGCCGAAGTACAGGTAGCACTCGGTACGCCTGTCGTGGGTGTGCGCGGGCATGGTGTTCCAGGTGCTGCCCGCGTGCAGTGTCGTCACGCCGAGGACGATCTGGCAGCTGCGGACGCCGTTCGCGTGGATGTACTGGTCGATCGTGCGGCGGTTCGCGGTCTGCTGGTCGCCGAGTTCGAGGCGGTTGCCCTCACCGGGGTTGACCTGCGCGGTCGGGAACGCGGTGTGCGCGGGCGCCGAGAAGACGTAGAACGCCGCCTCGGGTCCGTCGAAGACCACGTCACGGACGCCGCGTCCGACGTACAGACAGGCACCGGTCGGCAGTTCGTACTTCGTGCCATCGGCGGTGACCGTGCCGGATCCGCCGACGTTGACGATGCCCGCCTCGCGACGCTCGAGGAAGTACTCGCTGCGCAGCTCCGGGTAGCTACCGAGCAGCAACGGTCCGGCGCTGGGCCGGGCGCCGGCGAGCACGATCCGGTCGTGGTGGGTGAGCACCGCAGTGACCGCGCCGGGGACGAAGAGGTCCTCGACCAGGTAGTGGCGGCGCAGCGCGGCGGTGTCGAAACCGGGCAGCTGCTCGGGATGGGTGGCGTGCCTGATCTGCAATGTCACGGAACTAGGTTCCATTGACCAGAACAGGGTGTCAATCGCCGGCGAGTCGTGGAACTGAGCAGGCGAATGTTCCGGGTTCCGTCTCTTGACACCTGGTTCTGGTGAGTGGAACCTTCGAGGCGTTCACCCGCCCGCCCCTGGGAGGATTCCGATGACCGCTGTGGACTGGTCCGTCCTGGTCGGCTATTTCGTGCTGATGGTGCTGATCGGCGTCTGGTCGCGCACCAAGATCAAGACCGTCGTGGACTACTTCACGACCGGAGGCCGGATTCCCTGGTGGTTGTCCGGCATCTCGCATCACATGTCCGGCTACAGCGCGGTCATGTTCGTCGCGTTCGCCGCCGTCGCCTACACGTACGGCATCACCGTCTACGTCTGGTGGGCGATGACGATCGGCGTCGGGGTCGGCATCGGCGCGTTCGTGTTCGCTGCGCGGTGGAACAGGTTGCGCGCGAAACACGGCGTGGTGTCGCCGCTGGAGTACCTCGCGCAGCGGTACAACCTGCCGACGCAGCAGGCCCTCGCGTACTCCGGTGCCGCGCTGAAGGTCGTCGACATCGCCTCGAAGTGGGTCGCGATCGCCGTACTGCTGAACGGATTCACCGGCATGCCGATCCGTTGGGGGATCCTGCTGACCGGTGTGGTGACGATGCTGTACGCGACGCTCGGCGGGTTGTGGGCCGACGTCCTCACCGATTTCGGGCAGTTCGTGATCCAGTTCGGGGCCGGTGTGGCGATGTTCATCGGCGTCCTCGCGCACCTGGACGGCGTACCGACGCTGTGGAAGATGTGGGACGAGCTGCCGACCGGGCATGGCGACGCGCTGAACGGGCCGTACACGCCAGTCTTCCTGATCGCGTTCCTGTTCATCAAGACCTTCGAATACAACGGCGGCATGTGGAACCTGGCGCAGCGGTACATGGCCGCGCCGTCCGGGTCCGCGGCCAAACGGTCCGCGTTGCTGTCGTCGGTGCTGTGGTTGGTGTGGCCGCTGATTCTGTTCATCCCGATGTGCGCGGCGCCGTTGCTGGTCCAGCCCGGTAAGCCCGAGCAGTCGTACGTCGAACTGGCGCAACTGCTGTTGCCGACCGGACTGATCGGCTTGGTGCTGGCGGGGTTCTTCTCGCACACGATGGCGATGGTGGCGTCCGACGCGAACGCGATCTCGTCTGTCATCACGCGCGATCTGGCGCCGGTGCTGGTACCCAAGGTCCGCCGGCTGACCGACGCCGCGGCGCTGAAAATGGCCCGGATCGTCACGTTCACGTTCGTCACCGTGAGCATGCTGATCGCGATCGCCACCAACGGTGAGGGCGTGGTGCTGAAGATCGTCGTCGACCTGGTTGCCGCCACGATGGGGCCGATCGCGATTCCGCTGATGCTCGGTCTGCTGCCGTGGTTCCGGCGCAGCGGCTCCCGCGCGGCGCTGGCGTCGTGGGCGATCGGGCTCATCACGTGGGCGATCGTGAAGTACGGCGTCGGGTCGACGGACACCACCTTGGTCGTCGCGTTGCCGTTGGCAACGTCCATGGTTGTCTACATCGGCCTCGGCCTGATCGCGCCGGAGCGGCGGCCGGAGGTGGACGAGCTGGTCGACTCGCTGAACAGCGACCCCGACGAGACCGACGAGGTCGCTGCCCGGCGCGCCTCGGCCGTGTCCTGACCACCGAGCCCGGGACCGGCATCTGAGACACGGTCCCAGCTCATGGAACCACTGAGGAGAATCCCACCATGCCCAACATCACTGTCGAACTCCTGTCCGGCCGCACCCTCGACCAGCGCCGCGAGTTCGTCGCCGCGGTCACCGAGTCCGCGATCGCGATCCTCGGCGCCAAGCGCGAGGCGGTCCGGATCGTCTTCCAGGAAATCGAGACCACTGACGTGGCCAACGGCGGCACGCTGGTCGCCGACGCCTGACCCGGCGGACCTGCACCACTCATCAACCTCCCGCGACCGGCCGTGCCGCCGCTGCGCTGAGCGTGCGGCCGGCCGCGAGCGGCTGGTTACTGAGTGGTGGGCGTCCGCTGGGTGAAACTGCCGGGCGACGGTAGGCCCGAGCAATTACCCTCGGGCGCATGCGAGTAGGTGTATTCGGTGCGACAGGCCAGGTCGGCGGCGTGATGCGGGACCTGCTGGTCGAGCGTGCGTTCCCGGTGGACGAGGTGCGGTTCTTCGCGTCGGCGCGGTCGGCGGGAAAGACGCTGCCGTTCGGTGACCGGGAGGTCGTCGTCGAGGACTCGGCGACGGCGGACTTCGCGGGTCTCGAGCTGGCGCTGTTCTCGAACGGGAAGACCGCCTCCAAGGAGCTCGCGCCGAAGGTGGCCGCGGCCGGGGCCGTCTTGGTGGACAACTCGTCCGCTTGGCGGATGGACCCGGACGTGCCACTGGTCGTCTCCGAGGTGAACCCCGGCGACCTGGACACGATCCCCAAGGGCATCGTCGCGAACCCGAACTGCACCACCATGGCCGCGATGCCGGTGCTCTCGCCGCTGCATCGCGAAGCCGGACTGACCCGGCTGGTGGTCTCCACCTACCAGGCCGTCTCCGGCTCCGGCGGCGCCGGGGTGAGCGAGCTCGCCGACCAGGCGGCCGCCCTGGTCGAGACCGGCGGCGCGCTGGCTCGTGGCACCGACGGCATCACGCTCCCGGAGCCGAAGGTGTACGCCGGTCCGATCGCCTTCAACGTACTGCCGCTCGCCGGGTCGATCGTTGCCGACGGCACCGGTGAGACCGATGAGGAGCAGAAGCTCCGCAACGAGAGCCGCAAGATCCTGCACCTGCCGGACCTGCCGGTGGCCGGAACCTGTGTCCGGGTGCCGGTGTTCACCGGTCACTCGCTGAGCATCCACGCCGAGTTCGCCGAGCCGATCACGCCGGAGCGCGCGACCGAGATCCTCGGGTCCGCGCCGGGTGTCGCGGTCACGGACCTGCCGACCCCGCTGCTCGCGGCCGGCCAGGACCCGTCGTACGTCGGCCGGATCCGTCAGGATCAGTCGGTGCCGGGGAACCGCGGTTTGGTGCTGTTCGTCTCCAACGACAATCTCCGAAAGGGCGCCGCACTGAACGCGGTCCAGATCGCCGAGCTGCTCGCCCGGCGCTGACGACCCCGCATCGGCGGCCGCTGACGACCCCGCGCGTCGCTAGAGTTGAAGGCTCTGGCGAGGGAGGTGGCGGGGCTGGAGTTCCGGGTTCTGGGGGCAGTGGAAGTCAGGACCTCCGGCGGCGATCGCGTCCCGTTGCCGTCCCGCCGGGTGGCTGTCCTGCTGGCCGCGCTCGCCCTCCGCGTCAACCGGACGACACCCGTCGACGATCTCGTCGGTGTGCTGTGGAGCGCGGACGAGCTGCCGAGCAACCCGCGCTCCGCGCTGCAGATCTACGTCTCCCGGCTGCGCACGACCCTGGGCGACAAGGATCGGTCCGTGGTTCGTACGACGGCGGGCGGCTACTCGCTTCGCGCCGATCCGGACCAGGTCGACCTCGAGGTCTTCCGCCGGCTGGTCCGGACCGCCACCGAGACCATCGAGTCGAGCGAACGGGTCGAGCACCTCGAGGCCGCGCTCGCCCTGTGGCGGGGCGAACCACTCGCCGGTCTCGACACCGGTGCGGTGGCGCGGGAACTGATCCCGCGCCTCGACGAGGAGCAGCTCCAGGCTCGTGAGTTGTACTTCGACGCGCGTCTGGCTGCGGGCGAATCCGCCGTACTCGTCCCGGAACTGACCGAACTTGCCGAGCGTCACCCGACCCGCGAACGCTTCTGGGCGCAGCTGATCCGCGCGCAGCAGGCGTCCGGGCAGGAGGCGCTCGCCCTGGCCACGTACGGCGCGGTCGCCGAACGGCTGCGTGATCTCCTCGGCGCCGACCCGGGTCCCGAGCTCCGCGCACTCCACGCAGAGCTTCTCGCCGCGACCGCCACCGAACCGGACGAAGGCCGTGCGAACAACGTCGTACCGCGACAGCTGCCGTCCACTGTCCCGTCGTTCACTGGCCGCACCGACGATCTGCGGCGACTGGACGAACTGCTCCCGACCGGCCGCCTCTCGTTGGTCATCGGCCCGGCCGGTGTCGGGAAGACGTCGCTTGCGATCCATTGGGCCCGTGAGGTCGCGGACCGCTTCCCGGACGGCGTTCTGTACGCCGACCTGCTCGGGTTCTCGCCTGTCGCGGAGCCGGCCGATCCGCACACGGTCCTGTCGCGCTTCCTCGTCGCGCTCGGTACGCAGCCCGATCGTCTTCCGTCCAATGCCGACGAGCAGATCGCGCTGTATCGCAGTCTGTTGGCCGAGCGCGCGGTCCTGGTCGTCCTCGACAACGCCCGCTGCACCGATCAGGTCCGCCCGCTCGCGGCCACCGGTCCGCATTGCCACACCGTCGTCACCAGCCGCAACGAACTGGCCGGTCTGGTGGCCACCGACCAGGCGGAGCCGATCCGGCTGGACGTCTTCGACCCGATCCAGGCGAAGCAGTTGCTCGCGGCAAGGATCGGCTCCGAGCGCTTCGCGTCCGACGCCGCCAGTGTGGACGCGCTGGTCGAACGGTGCGCCGGTCTGCCGCTGGCGTTGTCGCTGCTCGCCGCGCAGATCGCGTTGCGGCCGCGGCGCTCGCTGGCGTCGTTCGCCGGGGCGCTCGGCGACGAGCCGCTCGACGCGTTGTCGACCGCGGACGGTGTCGGCGTACGGACGATCTTCTCCTGGTCGTACCAGCAGTTGCGGCCGGAGCTGGCGCGGATGTTCCGGCTCGTCACGCAGCATCCCGGGACGGAGATCACCGCCGGTGCGGCGGCCGCGCTGGCCGGCGTACCGATCCGGGACGCGCGGCGGATGATCGCGGAACTGGTCGCGAACCATCAGCTGACCGAGATCGAGCCGGACCGTTGGGTGCTGCACGACCTGCTGCGAGCGTACGGACGCGAGCTGTGCGCCCGCGACGAGGCAGAAGCGGCGTTCGAGCGGCTGCTCGGCTACCTCGTCCACACCGGGTTCGCCGCTGCGGTCCAGCTCGCGCCGAGCCGGGTCCGGGTGCAGCTGCCCGAGCTGCCCGCGGACGTGGAGGTGGTCGAGGCGGCGACGCGCGCGGAGGCGTTCGCCTGGTTCGACGCGGAGCAGCCGAACAATCTCGCCGTACTGCGGGCCGCGGCCGGGCGTGCCGACGAGTGGCTCTGGCTCTCGGTGTGGACGATCGCGGACTACCTCGACTTCCGCGGGCGATCCGGGTACCAGCAGGCGCAGGAGCTGGCGCTCGAGGCGGCGGTGCGCCTGGGGGACCTGCCGAAACAGACGCATACCCGGCGCGACCTGGCGCGCGGGCACATGGCGATGCGCGAGTGGGATGCGGCGATCCGGCAGCACGAGCTCGCGCTCGGCATCGCCGAGGAACTCGACGACGAGGCCGCGATCGCGCACGGATCGCTCGGGCTGGGGCGGGTGTTCACCCGGATCGGGGAGCATCGGCGGGCGATCGAGCACACCGAGCGCGCGTTGCGGATCTACGAGCGCACCGGGAACGTCGACGCGCGGGCGAACGCGCTGAACAACCTCGGTTGGTACCACTCCGAGCTCGGTGAGTACCAGACCGGGCTCGACTACGCGCGGCAGGCCTTGAAGCTGTACGCCGAGGTGGACTCGGAATTCGGTCGCGCCGTCGCCAGCGACACCAGCGGGTACGCGCTCGCCGGCCTCGGCCGGTTCGACGAGGCGATCGCGCTGTACACGGTCGCGGTCGACCTGCTCCGCGGGCTCGGCCGACGGCTGGACACCGCGAACTGCCTGCTGGCGATGGCGCGGATCCAGGACCGTGCCGGCCGCGGCGACGACGCCCGTGCCAGCTACGCGGCGGCCCTGGAGATCCTGGACGCACTCGATCATCCGGACGCGGAAACCGTCCGCGCCTGCCTGGCCAAGGATCACCGGTAATCGCTGCGTCACGCACTGTAGGTGCGTGTTGCGGAAACGTAATGGAGAAGCCGCAAGTGAGCGCGCGAGTGGCATGGTCAGGAGCGGTCGCTTGCGATTACTCTCCGGTTACTTGACCCCCTACGGAGGCCAGTTATGAAGCCTGTTGCCGATGCCGGACAGCTCGCGCTCCTCAGCAACCGCAAGACCACGATGGCCGAGATGTTCCTGCAGCGGGTGGCGGCAACGCCCGAACGGGAGGCGTTCCGGTTCCCGCGCGGAGAGCAGTGGACGTCGGTGACCTGGCGCGAGACCGAGGCCTTGACCCGCCGGCGCGCCGCCGGCCTGATCGCGCTCGGCGTGCAGCCCGAACAGCGGGTCGCGATCGCGTCGAATACGCGGATCGAGTGGATCGAGTGCTACCTGGCGGCCGTCCTGGCCGCGGCTGCGACCACCACGATCTACCCGTCGACGATCTCGTCCGACGTGGCCTACATCGTCGCGGACGCCGACGTTCAGGTGGTGTTCGCCGAGGACGCCACGCAGGTGGACAAGCTCCGCGCGCACCGCTCCGAGATCCCGTCGCTGCGCAAGGTCGTGCTGCTGGACGGTACGCCGCTGGAGTCCGACGGCGACTGGGTGATCACGCTCGGGCAGCTCGACCTGCTCGGCGACGAATACCTGGCCGAGCACCCGTCGGCGGTCGACGACCGGATCGCGGGCATCACGCCGGACACGCTGTGCACGCTGATCTACACCTCAGGGACGACGGGCCGGCCGAAGGGCGTCCGGCTGCCGCATTCGGCGTGGACGTACGAAGGTGCCGCGGTCGAGGGGATGCGGGTGCTCTCGCCGGACGACCTGCAGTTCCTGTGGCTTCCGCTGTCGCACGTCTTCGGCCAGGTGCTGCTCGCCGTTCAGTGCCAGATCGGGTTCGCGACCGCGGTCGACGGGCGGATCGACAAGATCGTCGACAACGCGGCCGTCGTCCAGCCGACCTTCATGGCCGCGGCGCCGCGGATCTTCGAGAAGGCGCACGCGCGGATCGTGACGATGATGCAGTCCGAGGGCGGCGTGAAGGCGAAGCTGTTCGACTGGGCGTTCGGCGTCGGTGCGAAGGTGTCCGAGTTGCGGCAGCAGGGCAAGGAGCCGACCGGGCTGCTGGCGGCGCAGTACGCCGCGGCCGACCGGCTCGTGCTGTCGAAGATCCGGGCCCGCTTCGGCGGCCGGATCCGGTTCTTCGTGTCCGGTTCGGCTGCCTTGGACAAGAAGCTCGCCGAGTGGTTCCACGCGGCCGGGCTGCTGATCCTCGAGGGGTACGGCCTGTCGGAGACCTCGGCCGGTTCGACGCTGAACCGGCCGACGAACTACAAGCTCGGCAGCGTCGGCGAACCGTTCCCCGGGACGCAGTTCAAGATCGCCGAGGACGGCGAGATCCTGATCAAGGGCGACGGTGTGATGAGCGGGTACCACAACCAGACCGAGCAGACCGCCGAGGTGATCGACGCCGACGGCTGGTTCCACACCGGCGACATCGGCCACTTCGAGGACGAGTTCCTGGTCATCACCGACCGGAAGAAGGACCTGTTCAAGACCTCCGGCGGCAAGTACGTCGCGCCGCAGGCGATCGAGGGCCGCTTCAAGACGATCTGCCCGTACGCCGGCCAGTTCGTCGTCCACGGCAACCGGCGGAACTTCGTCAGCGCGCTGGTCACGCTCGACCCCGACGCGATCGAGGGCTGGGCCGCCGCGAACGGGATGGCCGGCAAGTCGTACGCCGAGATCGTCACCTCGGACGCCGCCCGCGCCATGGTCCAGGGCTACATCGACGAACTCAACACCGGCCTGAACCGCTGGGAAACCATCAAGAAGTTCACCATCCTCGACCGCGACCTCACCGTCGAGTCCGGCGAGATGACCCCCAGCCTGAAGCTCAAGCGCAAGCACGTCGAAACCCAGTACGCCGACCTGCTCGACAAGATGTACGAATAGCCGCCTCTTGTGACTGATCCGTGGGTGCGTTGGTGGCGATGATCCCGGCCACCGACGTCTCAGGGTGACCGAGTCGACCGCCCGTGCCGTGCCGTGCCGTGCCGTGCCGCGCCGCGCCGCGCCGCGCCGTGCCGTGCCGTGCCGTGCCGTGCCGTGCCGTGCCGTGCCGTGCCGTGCCGTGCCGTGCCGTGCCGTGCCGTGCCGTGCCGTGCCGTGCCGT
>NZ_JBEZFT010000028.1:0-79133 GCF_040649595.1 Kribbella sp. NPDC048915
CGGTTGACCGATTTGGTGGTGCCGGTGAGCTTGATGAACCGGTTGCGCTTCACCGCCACCTTCCCCGCGACCGCGCTCTCGGCCTTGGCGACCTGTTCGTCGATCCCGCGCAACGTCCGCCGCGCCCGGTCGGCCCGGTACTGGTAGTAGATGACCTTGTCGCGGCGGCCGTTGGCCTTCTGCGCCTGCGTGGCCGGCCACGGCTGGGTGAACACATGCCCGTCCGGGATGTCCTCACCGGGGTGGGCTGTGCGCCACTTCTTCACCACGTAAGGCATTTCGGGGATCTTTGTGCCGAGGATGAACGACAGCTTCGCGTCCTCGATCGCGTTCTGATTGGCATCCGAGATCATCCCCGCATCCGCCACCACTGTCACCTCGGACAGGTCGTGCGCGGCCATGAAGGCCTCGATGACCGGCAGCATCGTCTTGGTCTCGGCCCGGTTGCCCTCGAACGCCTCCACCATCAGCGGAAACCCCGACCCGTCGGTCAACAGGCCCAGCGTGATCTGGGGCTCCAGACGGCGTTCCTTGGAGAACCCCGGCTCGCGGAACCCGTCGCCGGCGTCGGTCTCGAAATACAACGTGGACACGTCGTACAACACCAGCGACGCCGGCCCCAGCGCCGCTTGCCTCGCACACGCAGCCGCCAAGGCGCGGCGCCACGACTTCCGAGCGTAGACCGGCAACCGGCGGTTCAGCGTCGGATACGACGCCGCAGCGACACCGACCTCCTCCAGCACCCGCAGACTGTCCTGCTTGCTGGTCGGCTCGATGATCCGCGCCAGCACCAACTGCCTGAACACCTCGTCCCCGCCAGCAGCCCCAGCGAACCCGAGCACGTCGTAAGCGCGGCACAACGCGTCCCACAGATGCCCCATCCGCGACGACGTGATCTCCAGCGGCCCCGAACCAACTGCCCGTTCCAGGCCGAGGTCCAGCTCGCCCTGCCCCGCAGCCAGGCGCTGGTTCGCCGCCGCCTTCAGCGCCTCCAGTTCTTCGTCGTCGTGCGCAGAGCCGACATGCTCGATATCCCTGGACCCACGCCGAGACGACCACACAACCTGAACCGCCGTCGCCCCCGAGGCGGTCTTCACCGTCCGCACGTACGCCACGAACCCGACCCTACGAGCCCGATTAGTGCGCAAATCCAGCAGCCCCACCACGCAAACCCGCAGGTCACAGCCTCGCGCTCACGCCAACCCCGCCTCGGTGATAAGAGTCAGGTGCACAACGGGCGCTTGTGACTGAAGCCCAGGCTCAGCGCGGCTCCCGCGGCCGCCCGTCCGAGGGTTCGGCCGGCGGTGGGTTCGGGTTGCCGATCAGCTTGCGCGGCGGCGCCGCGAAACGTTTGACGGGCATCCCGCGCAGTGCGCCCTCCATGGCGGTCTGCCACAGCGGTCCGGCGGTCCCGGAACCGGTCGGGTCGGAGATGTCGCGGCCGTTCAGCGTGTGCCGGTACATCAGGTTCGTGTACGGCAGGTTCGCGTCGGCAACCACCGCGGCGGCGGCGAGGTTCGGCGTGTACCCGGCGTACCAGACGGCCTTGTTGTCCTGGATCGTGCCGGTCTTGCCGGCCATGTCCCGGGTGCCGAACCGCAGCCGCCCGCCGGTGCCGCCTGGGTCCATGACCGCGCTCAGCACCCGGTTCACGCCGTCGGCGACGCCGCGCGGCAGGACCTGCTTGCAGTCGATGCCAGGGCCCGGAACCGGCCGGCCGGCCTTGTCCCGCACC
Organism: Kribbella sp. NPDC048915; assembly: GCF_040649595.1. NCBI lineage: Bacteria > Bacillati > Actinomycetota > Actinomycetes > Propionibacteriales > Kribbellaceae > Kribbella > Kribbella sp. NPDC048915. Next base: position 1,736 of record NZ_JBEZFT010000028.1, read on the forward strand.
GAGGTGACGACGAGCGGCTGGCAGTACTTCCCGCGCGCCGCGAAGGTGGCGTACGCGTTCGAGAGCATCAACGGGGTCACCAACCCGACGCCGAGCGTCATCGAGATCACCTGGTCGAGCGGCTCACCGGTCTGCCCGTTGTACATCCCGAGCTTGCCCGCGACCGTCCCGATCGCGCACAGCCCGGTGCGCTGCGACAGCTGCAGGAAGTAGGTGTTGGTCGAGTACCGCGCCGCCTCGACCATGGTCAGGTTGCCGCTGCGGGTCGAGTTCCGCGGCCGGTACGTCGGGTCCCGGGTCCAGCCCTTGCAGGTGCGGAACCTCGTCCGGCTCAGGTCGATCTGGTCGGGCGAGTTGATCCGGTAGTCCATCGGGATGCCCTTGGCCAGTGCTGCCGCGATCGTGAACGCCTTCATCGTCGAGCCGTTCTGGAATCCGCCGTACCCGCCGGCGTAGGACTTCTCCACGTTGTAGTTGTAGTTGGTCTGGAATTTCCCGTTGCCGTACGGGCGGCTCTGCACCATCGCCTTCACCAGGCCGGTGCCCGGTTCGACGATCGTGATCGCCGCGATCGCGGAGTCGGTGCGCTCGGTGTGCTCGCGGATCGACGCCTGCGCGGCCGCCTGGATCCGCGGGTCGATCGAGGTCCGAATCAGCAGCCCGCCGGTCTTGAGGTAGTGCTCGCGGTCCTTCACGGTCTTGCCGAGCGCGGGGTTGGTGAGCAGCTTGGCGACCACGTAGTCGCAGTAGAACGGGTATCGCGAGTTGGCGCAGCCGTTCGGCACCGGCTGGATTTTCTCGGGATCGATCACCGGCGTCTTCAGCGCCTGGTTGGCCTGGTGCACGGTGATCACGCCGAGTTCGAGCATCCGCTTGATCACCAGGTCCCGGCGGCCCTTCGCGCGGACCATGTCGTTGGTCGGGTCGTACCCAGTCGGGTTCTTCACCAGGCCAGCCAGCAGCGCGGCCTGCGGCAGCGTGAGTTCGGCGGCGGTGGTGCGGAAGTAGTGCTGGGCCGCGGTCTGGACGCCGTACGCCCCGTCGCCGAAGTTGGCCAGGTTCAGGTACCGCTCGAGGATCTCGTCCTTGGACAGCTCGCTCTCCACCGCGATCGCGTACCGCAGTTCGGTGAGCTTGCGCTGGTACGACACCTCGGTGGCCTTGGCCCGCTCGGCCGCGGTCTTCGCCTTCTCGACCAGGCTCATCTTCACGTACTGCTGGGTGATGCTGGACCCGCCCTGCTGCACCTCGCCGCCGGTCTGGTTGCGGATCACGGCCCGCAGCGTGCCCTTCAGGTCGAGCGCGCCGTGGTCGTAGAACCGGGAGTCCTCGATCGCGATGATCGCCTTGCGCATGATCGGGCTGACCTTGCTCAGCGGCACCGGCACCCGGTTCTGCTCGTAGAGCGTGGCCAGCAACGTCCCGTCCGCGGCCAGGATGCGGCTGCGGACGGCGGGCGGGTCGCTCTCGAACTCCTTCGGCAGGCTCTCGACCGTGTCCACGACCTGCTCCGAGCCGGAGCCGGCGAAACCGGCGAACGGGATCGCGAGTCCCGCCGCCAGCGCACCGGACAGCACGCTCACGAGGATGAACATGATCATCGCGCGAGCCTTACTGCGACCGCCCCTGTCGGTACGCATACCTCCAGAGTAGGTGAGTTATCAACTCCGGGGTAGGCCGGAATTGATTGCCTCGATCAACTTTGGTCGCAGCTCGTCGGCCTTGATCACCTCGTCGACCGACCCGACGTCGCGGGCCCGCTCGATGCTGTGCACCCGGTCGAACTCGGCCGCGACCTCGCCGAGTTTCTCCGCACGTACGGCGGTTCGCACCTCCGCGAGCTCTGTGGCCAGGGCCGCGCGCTCCGCACCGGACGCCTCGCCGACCCGCTCGGCCAGCGACGCAACCCGCGGATCCGCAGCGGTCCGTGCGTCGACCTCGGCCGCGAACACCACCGCCGCAGCCGGCGCGCCGCCGAGCACCGAGGCGAACGAGCCTTCCACCGCGAGCACCGTCATCGACGGGTTCAGCGACTTCGAGAACACCACGAACGCGCCGCCGTGGTACCGCGAGACCACACAGAACACGATCGGCCCACGGAAGTTCACCATCGCGCGCCCGATCTCGGCGCCGTACTCGAGCTGCAGGTTCCGCATCGAGTCCGGTGACCCGTCGAACCCGGACAGGTTCGCCAGCACCACCAGCGGCCGGTTCCCGCTGGCCGAATTGATCGCCCGGGCGACCTTCTTCGACGAGCGCGGGAACAGCGTGCCGGCGGTGTAGGTGTCCGGTCCGTCCGCGGGCGGGAAACCGCGCCGCGGTACCGAGCGGGACTCGATCCCGACCAGGCACACCGGGTACCCGCCGAGGCGGGCGTCCTGCACGACGGCGGTGTCCGCGTCGGCCATCCCGGCCCAGCGCTCCAGCACCGGGTGGTCCTGGTCGGTGACGGCTCGCATCAGCGTCCGGATGTCGAACGCCTTCTTCCGGTCCGGGTTCGTCGCCGCCGAGAAGATCTCGCCGATCGTCTTGAAATCGCTGCCCGCGACGTCGTGCGGGTACGGCGTCACGTCCCGGTCGACCGGGTCGGACGTCTCGGCGCGCCGCGGGCCGCTCTCCCCCGGCAGCACGTACGTGTGGTCGTAGTACGTCATCAGCACGTCCCGGGCACCCTTGAGGTCCGGCGCCCAGTACTGCGCCTGTCCGTTCGGGCCCATCACCCGGTCGTAGCCGCCGATGCCGAAGTTGTCCTCGGCCGACACGCTGCCGGAGAAGTCCAGCGTTTGCTTACCGGTCAGCACCATCGCGCTGTCCGGCGTCATCACCAGGATGCCCTTGGTGTGCATCAGCATCGTGGCCTCGGCGTTCCAGTACGGCTGCGCGCCGACGTTGATGCCCGCGACCACGACGTTGATCTCGCCGCCGGCCTGAGTGAACTCGACGATCCGCTTCAGCGCCTTCGCGACCCAGTCCATGTTCTCGGTGCCGGAGTCCATCGAGATCCGGGCGCCGGCGGACAGCGAGTACCACTCGACCGGTACCCGCATCCGCTCGGCGAGGTCGAGCGCCGCGATGATCCGCGCGCACTCGGGCTCGGCCACCGCGCCGAGGGCCTTCGTCGGGTCGCCGCTCATCGCCACCCGGGTGATCCCCTCCGGGTACCGGGTGGTCGGCGTGGTGACCAGGCCGACGATGATGCCGGCCTTGTTCAGGCCCTTCGGGCGGTCCACCGGAACCAGCCGGCCGCTGTCATCGAGGTCGTGCTCGACGAACGAGCCGCCCTCGCCGGCGACCATCCCGCTGACCTCGTACGGGTAGATCGTGTTGCGCCGCCGTGAGCGCTGCACCTTCTGTGCGTAGTCGTCGAGCGGCATCAACCGCCCGGTCGGGGGCTGCTCGATCGACGTCACGACACCGGCGCCGTGCTGGTAGTAGAACCGGGCGGCGACCGGGTTGACCGTCCCGTCCGGCGCCGCGACCTGGCCCTGGACCAGGACCTCCTCGATCCCGGCGCCCGCGGTCAGCGGCGCGATGTTGCGCTGCAACGCGGTCACTTCCTCGACCCGCGCCTCGACAACCGGCCAGATCTGCACCCAGACGTGGTTCATGTCGAGCTTGGCGCCCGCCGCGCCGCGCGCGGTCCGGGCCCGGCGGATCGCCTCCAGGCAGTTCGCGATCGCGCGCTCGGCATGCGGCAGCGACGTGACCTGACCCTCCTCGTCCCGGACCACGGCGAACTGGCGGACCTGCGCCAGCGCGACCAGCCGCCGGTCGGCCTCGTTGTCGCGCGCGACGCAGTAGTAGAGCAGGACGTCCTCCGGCGCCTCCAGGCGGGTGATCCGGAAGTCGCGCAGCCGCCACAGGTTCAGCCGGCGGCCGACCATCGGGTGGACGCCGCGGACGTTGTCGTCCTCGGCCATCGAGCCGCCGGCCGGGCGGTAGGTGAAGTACGAGACCGGCCGGTCCTGGCCCGGGGCGATCGCGACCGAGATCCGCCGTACCCGTTGGGCGATCGGCAGGTCGGCGACCATCCGGCGGTACAGGTCCGAGGCTTCCTGCTGCGATTCAGGCAGGTCCGGGCCGTACAGGTACAGCTCGACGACGGCCTCGTGGCCCGCGGTCCGGGCGTCGATCTGAGCGGCCAGCGCCTGCGCCAGGCCGCTGCCGGGGTCGGCCAGCTCAGCGACCGTCCCGACCGTCGTGACCAGGTGACTGGGGCGGTCGTCGATCGTGTAGTGCGCGGTCGCGAACGGCCGACCGTCGACCGCGAACTCCCGCAGGTCGTGCAGCTCGTACTCGCGGTAGTGCCGCCGGACGAGCACCTCGAGCATCGGCTCCCGCTCGCCCCAGCCGCGCTCCAGCCGCTGGGCGAGGAACCGGACGATCGGCTCCGGAATCGCGGCCAGCGCGTCGATCCGCTGCTGCCGGTCCGGCGCGTCCGGGTGCGCCGCGAGATCGGCGACCTCGTCGGCGACGCCCGCGATCACCGAGGCCCGCTCGGCGTCCACGAGCGGCTGGTCGAACCAGCGGAACCGGACGCTGCGGGCGAGGTCGCCGACCACCGGGAACCGCAGCTGCGTGGCCAGGACGAGCCGGTCGAGCAGCTCGTGGACGGCCTCGTCGAGCGGCGCCTCCGGCAGCGGCTCGGCGATCCACCGCTGCAGCACCGACGTCACCAGCAGGACGTCGGGCGTCGACCGCTGCTGGGCGAGGAAGATCCGGAAGACCGCTTCTTCCAGCTCCGGGCTGCGCTCCAGACCGGTCACGCCGTAGTGACTCAGTACCTTCGTGAGCCGTGCCTGGAACTCCGGCGGCAGCCCGCCGCGGTCCGGGTCGAGACTCTGCAGGTAGGTGTAGAAGTACTCGCGCGGGCTGTGCACCCGGTTCTCGAGGCTGGTGTCGGTGTCATCGGCCGGCCGGTTCCGGCTCAGCTCGGCGAAGTCCGCGAACACCGCCAGCAGCTCGATCTCCTCGGCGATCGGCGGCTCCGAACGCTGGTGCGCCAGCTCGGCCCGCGCCGCGAGGTAGTCGGCCAGCATGCCGCCCTCGTCCTGCGGGTCGATGTCGAACCCGAGCAGCATGCTGCGCAGGTTGTCCAGCCCCTGCTCGACGCGCTCGGCGGCGGACTTCTCGCCGGTCCCGTTCGGCAGATCCAGCTGTACGCCGTTGTGCACCGGCGCGACGTCCTCGGCCGAGGCGTCGTCAGCGACCGGCTCCAGCCGCAGCAGTGGCGCACCGGTCTCCACCTGGCTGCCGGTCGATACCTGCAGCTCCTTCACGGTCGCCTTGAACGGCGCGTACAGCACCGTCTCCATCTTCATGCTTTCCAGCACCAGCACCGGAGCGCCGGCCTCCACCTCGGCACCGGCCTGCACCGGTGTCGCCACCACGAGCGCCGGCGCGGGCGACCGCAGTACGCCGCCCTCGTCCCGGCTGACGCGGTGCGTGACACCGTCGACCTCGACCAGATGCACCGGGCCGTGAGTGGCGGTCACCAGGCGGAAACGCTGTCCGCCGACCACCAGGCGGCTGGTGTAGTCGTCCAGCCGCTCCAGCTCGGCGTCCACGACCTTGAGATGCTCGCTGCCGTTGCCGACGCCGACCCGGAACCGCTCCGGGCCGATCCGCGCGACCGTCACGCGATAGCTCGCGCCACGCAGCTTCAGGTCGATCGCGCGACCGACCTCGTGCTGGACCTGCGGACGGCCGCCGTGCGCGGTCTCCAGCAGCCGGGTGCGTTCGACCTGCTCGGCGTCCTCGTACCCCTCGATCGCCGCGGCGACCAGCGCGACGCCGGAGTGCCGGTGCGAGATCAGCCGGCCTTCGCCGCGGACCCGGTCGATCCAGCCGGTGTCGGCGCTGCCGTCGATCACCTCGGGCTGGTCGAGCAGCTCGAGGATGAAGCTCTTGTTGGTCGCGCCGCCCTCGATCAGGACGGTCGTCGCGGACATCGCCCGGCGCAGCCGCGCCAGCGCCTCCTCGCGGGTCCGCCCGTACCCGATGATCTTGGCGATCATCGAGTCGAAGTCGGCCGGGATGCTGTCCCCGGCGCTCACACCGGTGTCGACCCGGATGCCCGGACCGGCCGGCAGGTCCAGGACCACGATCCGCCCCGGCGACGGCGCGAAGTCGCGGTCCGGGTCCTCGGCGTTCAGCCGCGCCTCGACCGCATGCCCGTTCTCCACCGGGCGGGTGCCTTCCAGGCGGCCGCCGGATGCCACGTGCAGCTGTGCCTTCACCAGGTCGAACCCGGTGGTCAGCTCGGTGATCGGGTGCTCCACCTGCAGCCGGGTGTTCACCTCGAGGAACGCGAACGACTTCTCGCCCGGGTGGTACAGGAACTCGACCGTCGCCGCACCGCGGTACCCGACCGCGACCGCGAGCCGTTCCGCCGACGCCTTCAGGTCGTCGACCTGCGACGCGGACAGCAGCGGCGACGCCGACTCCTCGATGACTTTCTGGTTGCGCCGCTGCACCGAGCAGTCGCGGACGCCGAGCGCCCACGCCGTACCCTCGCCGTCGGCGATCACCTGAACCTCGACGTGCCGCGCGCCGGTCACCAGCCGCTCGAGGAACACCACGCCGCTGCCGAACGCACGGGCGGCCTCCTCGCTGGTCCGCGCGTACGCCTCGGCCAGCTCGTCCGCGGACCGGACCACCCGGATGCCGCGGCCACCGCCGCCGGCCGTTGCCTTGAGCATCAACGGGTACCCGATCCGCTCGGCCGCCGCGAGCGCGTCGTCCAGGGTGTCCACCGCGCCCCGGCTCCACGGCGCGACCGGAACGCCGACCTCCTCGGCGATGAGCTTCGAGCCGATCTTGTCGCCGAGCTTGCGCATCGCCTCCGCGGACGGGCCGATGAACGTCACGCCGAGCCGTTCGCAGAGCTCCGCGAACGCCGGGTCTTCGGCGACGAAGCCCCAGCCGACCCAGGCGGCGTCCGCGCCGGTCTCGCGCAGCGCGCGCTCCAGGACCGCGAGGTCCAGGTACGGCCGCGCGGACGCCGGGCCGAGCGGGTAGGTGATGTCCGCGGCGCGGACAAAGGTGGCGGTGCGCTCGCCGTCGGTGAACAAGGCCACGGTCTCGATCGGGTCACCGCCCTCGGCGTTGATCTCCCTGACCGCGTTGATCAGCCGCATCGCGGCTTCACCCCGGTTCACTATTGCGATACGCTTGAACATCGACCGCCTCCGTGTCTCACCCTGAGCTTCGCGGACAGACCTCTCCCCTGGATCGCAGCGGACAGGTGTCGCTGGCACAGGTTTTCAGTCCGCGGCCGTTACCGTCGAGTCGGCCCCCTGTTCAGGCGTGTTCACCCCCTCTGCTACGGGCCGCTGAAATCCCCTTGGCGTTGACCCTCGCCGTACGGAAAACTGCCGTGCACGACTCTTGGGGAGGGGACGAAACATGCCAGCGACAGGGGAACTGATCGGCAGGCTGCGTGACACCGTGAGCGGACCGGTGCTCACAGCGGAGGACGACGGTTACGCCGAGGAGTTGTCAGGCTTCAACCTAGCGGTGACGCACACACCTGATGTCGTCGTCGGTCTGACATCCGAGGACGACGCGGTGGCAGTCGTGCGGGCCGCGGCCGCGAGCGGTACGCCGATCCGCATCCTGGCCACCAATCACGGCATCCCGGACCCGATCCAGGGCGGGATCGTCGTCACAACCGGCCGGATGACCGGCGTGACCGTGGACGCCGAGGCCCAGGTCGCGCACATCGCCGCCGGCTGTCGCTGGAGCGACGTCATCGAGGCCGCGGCGCCGCACGGCCTCGCCCCGATCACCGGAGCGTCGGACGCCGTCGGCTGCATCGGCTACACGCTCGGCGGCGGACTCGGGCCACTCGCCCGAACGTACGGCTTCTCGTCCGACTATGCCCGCGGATTCCGGGTCGTCACCGCCGCCGGCGAGGCCGTGACCGCGAACGCGACCGAGCACGCGGACCTGTTCTGGGCGCTGCGCGGCGGCAAGGGCGGTTTCGGCATCGTCACCGCGATGGACTTCGCCCTGGTCGAGCTGACCACCTTGTACGGCGGATCGGTGTTCTTCACCGCGGAGCACATCGCACCGGTGTTCAGCCGCTGGACCGAGTGGACCACGACGCTACCGGAGTCCGCGACCACATCGGCCGTGATCCTGCGCCTGCCACCGCTCGACGTCATCCCGGAACCGCTGCGCGGCCAGACCGCGCTGAACGTGCGGTTCGCGTACGTCGGCGACGCGGCCGACGGGAAGCAGTTGTTCCAGCCGATCCGCGACGCCGGCCCGGTGCTGATCGACGGCGTCGACGAGATGGCGGCCGCGGACATCCCGCTGATCCACAACGATCCGAAGGATCCGCTGCCCGCCTGGGACCGCGGCGTACTGCTCGACGAGCTGGACCCCGCGTTCGCTCCGGCCTTCCTGGAACTGCTCGGCCCGGATCAGCAGCTTCCGCTGGTCGCGGCCGAGATCCGGCACCTCGGCGGCGCCGCCGCACGCGACGTGCCCGAAGGCAGCGCGGTCGGCGGTCGTGGCGGCGCCTACTCACTGGTGCTGATCGGCGCACCGGACCCGGCGCTGTTCGAACAGGTACTTCCGGCAACGGTCGACGCCGTACTCGAACGGCTCCGGCCGTGGCGGAGTGCGCAGGCCACGGTGAACTTCGGCGGCTTCGCTCTGCCGGGGTCGTTCGAGGCCTGCTGGCCGGCCGAGACGCGGGCGCGGCTGGCCGAGGTACGGTCCGCCTACGATCCGTCCGGGTTGTTCCCGTTCGGGCCGCGCCAGGAGAACTCCGGCTCGTAGCCGAGCAGCCGACGCGCCTTGTCGATCGACAGCAGCGTCTCGTTCGGGCCGAACGGCCGCTTCACCTGTACACCGGGGAACACCTCGGCCAGCAGCTCGTCGTTCGGCCTGGACATCACGGTGTCGGCGTTCGCGACGATGAACACGTCCGTGCCGGTCGCGTCGTACTCGAGCGCCTTGCGGACCGCCTGCGCGCCGTCGCGGGCGTCGATGTAGCCCCACAGGTTCCACTTGCGCGCCCGCGCGTCGGCGGCGAAGGCCGGGAACCGCGCGTAGTCCTCCGGGTACATCACGTTCGAGAAGCGCAGCCCGATCAGCTTCAGGTCCGGGTGCCACCGGCAAAGCTGGCGGGCGAGCTCCTCCTCGAGCGTCTTGACCAGCGAGTACGTGCTGTTCGGCCGCGGCGGGTAGTCCTCGTCGACCGGCACGTACGGCGGGAACTCGTCGAACGGCAGCCCCAGTACGGTCTCGCTCGACGCCCACACGATGTTGCGGACACCGGCCCGCAGCGCCGCCGAGAAGACGTTGTACGTCGCGGTCATGTTGTTGTGGAAAGTCGCCGCGTTCGGCCGCAGCCCCGGCGCCGGGATCGCGGCCAGATGCACCACCGCGTCGACCCCGTCGTGCCGGTCGTCGATCCCCGCGATCGCCTCGTACGTCTGGCCGAAATCGGTCAGGTCCACCCGCGTCGACGTCACATCGGCGCGCGCCGGCGCGGCCTGGTCGAGCGCGACCACGTCCCACCCGTGCGCCGCCAGATGGTCGACGACAGCCTTGCCGAGCTTCCCGCTGCTACCGGTGACCGCTACCCGCCTCGTCTCACTCACGCGGCGATCATCGCACTAGGGTGTGAGGTGGCACTGGGAGAGGACACATCGTGAAACTTGCTGGGCGGATGGATCGGCTCGGGACCGAGTCGGCGTTCGAGGTACTCGCCAAGGCGAAGGCCCTGGAGGCGCAGGGACGCGAGATCGTGCACCTGGAGATCGGCGAACCCGACTTCGACACCCCGGAGCACGTCATCGCGGCCGCTCAGCAGGCCCTCGACAAGGGGCACACCCACTACGTGCCCGCGCCCGGCATCCCCGAACTGCGGACCGCGGTCGCCGACTTCCTCGGCCGCACCGGGCGCCTGCAGACGACGCCGGACCGGGTCCTGATCACGCCGGGTGCCAAGCCGATCATGTTCTTCACGATCCTCGCGCTGTGCGAGGAAGGCGACGAGGTCCTCTATCCCGACCCCGGCTTCCCGATGTACGCCTCGATCGCGTCGTTCGCCGGCGCGAAGCCGGTCCCGGTACCGCTGCGCGAGGAGAACGGCTTCGTCGTCGACCCCGACGAACTGCGGTCCCTGGTCACCGACCGGACCAAGCTGCTGATCCTCAACTCACCGCACAACCCGTGCGGCAGCGCGTCCACCCCCGAACAGCTCGAGGCGATCGCGCAGATCGCGATCGAGAACGACCTGGTCGTGCTGAGCGACGAGGTCTACTGGGCACTGCGGTACGACGGTGAGCACCACAGCGTGCTCGACCTGGACGGTATGGCGGAGCGCACCGTACTGCTCGACGGCTGGTCGAAGACCTTCGCGATGACCGGCTGGCGGCTCGGGTTCGGCGTGTTCCCGGAGCCGCTGGTCGAGCCGGTGACCCGGCTGATGATCAACTCGGTGTCGTGTACGTCGGCGTTCAGCCAGCACGCCGCGATCGCCGCCCTCGAAGGACCGTGGGACGACGTCGACCGGATGCTCGAGGCGTTCCGCGAACGGCGCGAGGTGATCGTGTCCGGCCTCAACGCCGTACCAGGCGTTAGCTGTGTGGAGCCGGGCGGCGCGTTCTACGCCTTCCCGAACATCACCGAGCTCGGCGTCCCGGCCGCGACCCTGTCCGATCGGCTGCTGGCCGAGGCCGGCGTCGCGTGCCTGCCCGGCACCGCCTTCGGCGAGTACGGCGAGGGCCATCTGCGGTTCTCCTACGCGAACTCGATCGACAACATCCGTCGAGCCCTGGACGCGTTCACCGACCTGGCGAGCTCATGACCGACCAGCACGGCCACACACATCGGCTCGATCTCGAGGACGCCTCGATCCGGGAGTGGGATGCGACGGTTGTCGGAGCGGACCCGGAGCGGGGCGTCGTACTCGATCGGTCCGCCTTCTATCCCGGCGGTGGCGGGCAGCCGCCGGACCAGGGCGTGCTGTTGTGGGGCGGCGTCCGGACACGGATCGTCGGCACCGTCAAGGGCGACGACCTGTACCTCGTCCCGCACGAGGAGGATCCGGTGCCGCCGGTCGGTACGGCCGTGCGCGGCGCGCTGGACGACGAACGCCGTACCCAGCTGATGCGGACGCACTCCGGGCTGCACGTCCTCACCGGGGTGGTGTTCCGCGACTTCGGCGCGCTCGTCACCGGCGGGAACATGGAGCCGCTGTCCGCGCGGATGGACTTCGACCTCGCCGAGGTGCCGCCGGACTTCAAGGACCGCGTCGCCGAAGCGGTGAACGCGGAGATCCGGACCGACCGCCGGATCACGGTCAGCACCCTGCCGCGCGCGGAGGCGTTCGCGATCCCGGACATCATCCGGACCGCGACCAACCTGCTCCCGCCGGACATCGAGGTGGTCCGGATCGTCGACATCAACGGCCTCGACGTGCAGGCCGACGGCGGAACGCATGTCGCGTCGACCGCGTTGATCGGGCGGATGGAGGTCGTGAAGATGGAGAGCAAGGGCCGCGGCTTCCGCCGACTCCGCGTCCGCATCGTCTGACCGGTCCGCACCGCCTTGCGCGGGCTACCTCTCGTCAGCCGCCTACTTCTGCTGGGCCTGTTTCTGTTCGGCGGCCTGGCGGCGGACGTCGGCCTGGACGGCGCGCTCGTGCTCGAGCCAGTCCGGGTTCTCGGCCTTGATCGCCTCGATCTGCTCGGTGGTCAGCGCCTCGGTGACGCCGGCCCGCGCGAGCCCGCTGATCGAGACACCGAGCTTCGCGGCCACCACCGGCCGCGGATGCGGACCGTCGCGGCGCAGGTCACGCAGCCAGTCGGGCGGATCCGCCTGCAGAGTGTCGAGTTCGTCGCGCGACACCACACCGTCCTGGAACTCCGCAGGCGTGGCCGGCAGATACACACCGAGCTTCTTCGCCGCGGTCGCGGGCTTCATGGTCTGGGTCTTGCGCGTCATGGCAGCAGCGTAACGGCAGGTAGCCTGACCACCGTGACCGGATTCCGGCTGGGGTACGTCCCCGGCGTGACGCCCGCGAAATGGGCCCGGATCTGGACCGAGCGGCTCCCCCGCGTGCCGCTCGACCTCGTCCAGACCGCTGCCGCCGACGCCCCCGACCTGCTCCGCCGGTCCGAGGTCGACGCCGCGCTGCTGCGCCTCCCGATCGACCGCACCGGGCTGCACGCGATCCCGCTGTACGTCGAGCAGACCGTGGTCGTCGTCCCCAAGGACCACGTGATCACCGCCGCGGACGAGATCACCCCCGACGATCTCGCCGATGAGCTGACGCTGCATCCGCGCGACGACGTCCTCGACTGGGAACACCCGCCGGGCCGCCTCATCACCGACCGTCCCGCCGCCACCGCCGACGCGATCCAACTGGTTGCCATGGGCACCGGTCTGCTGGTGGTCCCGCAGTCGCTGGCGCGGTTGCACCATCGCAAGGACCTGACCTACCGCCCGATCACCGACGTACCGCAGTCCCAGGTCGCCCTCAGCTGGCCCGAAACCGACCCCAGCGAACTCGTCGAACACTTCATCGGCATCGTCCGCGGCCGCACCGCCAACAGCACCCGCGGCGCCGCCCAACCCCAACAGGCCAAGCAGGCCAAGCAGTCCAGCCAGTCCAGCCAGTCCAGGCAGTCCGCCGCCGGGTCCACCCCGAAGAAGTCGCAAGCCTCGCGGAAGGGCACTCGCAAATCCACCAGCACTCCCCGCAAGCCCCGCCGCCGCTGACGGCCTGACGGCTGCTGACGGCTGCTGACCGGGTGCTGACAGGTGCTGACCGGATGCTGACAGGTGCTGACATGCGGTGCCCGCTGCCGACCGGCGCCACTTCGCCACTGCGGCTTTGCTGGTCGTCGCCTCGCGGCGGACGCCCAGCACTCACCAACCTCCGCATTTGCCCGCTTTGCAGACGCGGCTGAGCGTGCGGACCGGGTCCGTGGGCCGGTTGGTGAGTGGTGGGCGTCCGCCCCACCTGTCGACTGCATCACAAGGACTAGCGATAAGTTGAGAGTTCAACTACCATCAGTGCATGGCGATCTTCCGGTTGAACCACGCGGTGTTGTACGTGCGCGACGTCGAAGCGAGCGTCGCGTTCTACCGGGACGTGCTGGGCTTCGGGTACACCGAGACCGGCGACGTCTTCCCCGGCGCGGCGTTCCTGCGCGCGCCCGGGTCCACCAACGACCATGATCTCGGCCTGTTCCAGATCGGCTCGCAGGCCGGTCCGTCCGGGGCCGGGCGGACCACGGTCGGTCTCTACCACCTGGCGTGGGAGGTCGACACGCTCGGCGACCTGGAGGACCTCGCCGCCAAGCTCTCCGAGCACGACGCGCTCGTCGGTGCGTCCGACCACGGCACCACGAAGTCGCTGTACGGCAAGGACCCCGACGGCCTCGAGTTCGAGATCGTCTGGATCATCCCCGCCGAGCTGCTCACCGACGAGGACCGCAACAAGACCGGCATCGCGCGGCTGAACCTGCCGGCCGAGATCGCGAAGTACGGCCGGGACGCCCGCAGCGGCGTCGGCATCTCCCGCGTCGGCTGACCCCGCCTCAGCCCCGGCTGAGGCGGGTAGCGATCCGCAACGCGTTGGCGAGCACGGTCAGGACCGGGTTCACCCCACCGTTGGTGACGTGCACCGAAGCGTCGGCGATCCAGACGTTGTCGTGCCCCCAGACCTTGCCGTCCGGGTCGGTGACCGAGCGCGCCGGATCGTCGCCCATCCGGCAGGTCCCGGCCTGATGCTGGCCGACACTCGGCCGGTTCAGTGCGCTCAACGTCCCGACCACCGTCCGGACCGCACCGGCTTCCTCGAGCCACTCCTGTGCCCGGGAGCCCATGAACCGCTGCGCGCGAGCATCCTCGGGATGCACCGAACCGCTCAACGCGACCACCGGATTCCCGTACCGGTCGACCACCGACGGATCGACCCGTACGCGCGACTCCGCCGACGTGACCTCCTGGATCGGCCCGACCACCCGAAGCATTCGCCGCGCCTCGCGCCGCATGCCCTGCACACTCTCCGTGCCGGCCGCCGGAATCAGCCCGGCACCGGTCAGATAGTCGTACGTCGATGCGGGCGTCGGCACGAACTCGTTCGCGAGCATCCCGCCGCCGATGATCCCGTCGTTGCCGTGCCGGAAGTCGCACGTCGCGATCGACACACCGGGCCCGACGAGGTCGACGATCTCGTCCGCGAACAGTCCCACCGCCCCGGCGTACACATGCGCCTGCAGATGCCGTCCGACCTGGTCCTGGTTGTTGCCGAGACCGTCTGGCTCGCCGTCGTGGGCACTGTTCAGCAACAGCCGCGGTGTCTCGGTGGCGCCGGCCGCGACGACGACCTCCGCGCATGCCACGGTCCGTCGCCAGTTCCCGCCGTCCGCCGCCAGCGCAACGCCGACGACGCGACCATGTGCGTCGGTCACCAGCCGCTCGGCGACAGTCTCGGTGACGAGCGCGCAGTTCCCGGTGGCGATGGCGGCGGGCAGCGCGGTGTTGTGCGTCCCGCCCTTCGCGTCGACCGGGCACGCGAAGCCGACACACAGCCCACAGCGCGCGCACCCCGAGCGCCCTTGGTAGTCGACCGAGTTGATCAGCAGCGGTACGTCGAGCGTGCCCCAACCGAGCCGCTCGGCCGCGCCGGCCAGGACCTGCGCCGGACCGGTCCGCGGCATCGGCGGCATCGGCAACGGGATCGACCGCGCACCGTGCCACGGATCGACGCCCCCACCGCTGACTCCGAACCGCTGCTCGGCCAACGAGTAATACGGCTCGAGGTCGTCGTACGAGATCGGCCAGTCGGCCAGCGCGCTCCCGTCCGGTACGCCGTACGTCGTCGCCATCCGGAAGTCCTGCGGTACGAACCGCCAGGCCTGCGCGCCGTACACGCGGGTGCCGCCGCCGACCGTGAACGCGTTGTTCCCCCAGCCGCCGTCGGGCGGAAGTACCACGGTCCGCTCACCGTCCACGATGGCCACCCGCGGGCGCCCCGCCGGATCCGGGTCGGTCAGCGCCGGCAGCCCCGCGACGGACCGCGGGTTGCGCAGGTGGTCACGCACCAACGACTCCGTCGACGGGTAGCTACCGAGCTCGACGACGAGCACCGATCGACCCGACTCCGCCAGTACCTGCGCCGCCGCACCACCGCCCGCGCCGGACCCGATCACCACGCAGTCGTACCGCTGCGCCAACTGCTCCCGCGGCGTGATCCGCAACGCGGTCTGCACCGGCCTGAACTCCCCCGTTCGCCAGCCGACCAACCCCCACGTCGACGGGTCGGCGTAGAACCCCTGCGCGATCAGCCGCACCAGCCAGTGGCGGTCCGCCTCCGCCATCCCCGACAGGCCTCGCTCCACCCGCCCGACCCAATCCGGCCGGTCGCGCGTCAGCACCTCCTCCACAAAACCCACCGCGGCCCGCCCCCACCCCTGCCCCGGCACCACGGCCTCCGCCAAGCGCTCCAACTCACTCCGCTGCAGATCAGACAAGCGCACGCTCAGATCCTTGCAGATCCAGCCCTTTCAGGTGCGGGTCAGGTGCGCCGCGATCTGCCGGGCACACTCCATCGACTCGGCGCGCGAGCTGTCGACCTCGATGTCGTACGCGACGCCCTCGTGCACGACGTACGCCTGCTGCTCGGCCATGCCACGCTCGCGATCGCCCCGCGCCAGTTCGCGGCCGGCGGCGATCTCGGGCGGGCAGTGGACGCCGACGAACACCGTCTCGACATCACCGGCTGCGTCCTGCCAGCGCTGCTGGGACTTGGCGCCGCCGAGGAACACGTCGTCGACGATCACCCGGCCACCGGCGCGGCACATCGTGATGATTCCGGCCGTCCAGGCCGCTTCGAGTTCGCGGAACGCGGGCCCCACCGACACCTCACCACCGGGTCCGATCTCGAGCCCGCCGTCCATCGTCGCGGGCAGCGCGTCGACGAAGTCGTCCACGCTGAACCCGAGCCACGGCTCCGGCAGCACGGCCTGCAGGCAGCGCACGATCCCGGTCTTCCCGGAGCTGGATCCGCCGTTGACGATGATGAGTCGAGCAGTCACGCCCGCCAGGCTACGGCCTCGACTGTCAGACCCTCGACAGATTTCCGCCCACCGCGACGGCGACCCGATGCCGGGCGAGTATCGTCGCAGGACGTGACGCAACCGCAGGCGGAGCCGGTGCGGGCAACCGCCCCGAACGCCCACAACACGATCCGCCTTGCCGTGGTGATCGGCGCCCTCGGCGTCGTCTTCGGCGACATCGGAACCAGCCCGATCTACACGATCCAGACCGTGTTCAATCCCGAGGACCCGCACCCGGTCCCGGTCAGCGACCACAACGTGTTCGGTGTGGTGTCGCTGATCTTCTGGTCGGTGATGATCATCGTCACCGTCACCTATGTGCTGCTCGCGCTGCGTGCCGACAACGACGGCGAGGGCGGGCTGATGGCGCTCATCACGCTGCTGCGCCGCTGGGGTGCCCAGCAGGGCCGCAAGGCCGCGATCCTGCTCGCCGGACTCGGCATCTTCGGCGCATCACTGTTCTTCGGCGACAGCATGATCACGCCGGCCATCTCGGTGCTGTCCGCGGTCGAGGGACTCAAGCTCGTCGAGCCGTCGCTCAGCCGGTACGTCGTCCCGATCACCGCGGTGATCATCATCGTGCTGTTCATGGTCCAGCGCCGCGGCACCGAGGCGGTCGGGCGGGTGTTCGGCCCGATCATGGTCGTCTGGTTCACGGCGATCGGGGCGTGCGGCATCGGCGGGATCGTCCGGCACCCGAGCATCCTCGAGGCGCTGTCGCCGACATACGCGATCGGGTTCCTGGCCGGCCACTTCCACATCGCGTTCTTCGCGCTGGCCGCGATCGTGCTCTCGGTCACCGGCGCCGAGGCGCTGTACGCCGACATGGGTCACTTCGGCCGCCGGGCGATCCAGGTCGGCTGGCTCTTCCTGGTGCTGCCCGCCTGCACCCTCAGCTACCTCGGGCAGGGCGCACTCATCCTCGACGACGCGTCGAACATCAGTGGACCGTTCTTCCTGCTGATCCCGGACTGGGGCCGGCTGCCGCTGGTCCTGCTCGCGACCGCGGCGACCGTGATCGCGTCCCAGGCCGTCATCACCGGCGCCTACTCGGTCGCGTCCCAGGCCGCCAAGCTCGGCTACCTGCCACGGCTGCGGATCGCGCACACCTCCGCGACCACGAAGGGCCAGATCTACGTGCCGTGGATCAACTGGCTGCTGCTCGTCTCGGTGCTGACGCTGGTCTTCGCGTTCCGGAGTTCGGCCGCGCTGGCGTACGCGTTCGGGATGGCGGTGACCGGTACGATCACGATCACCACCACCTTGTTCTTCTACGTCGCGCACTACCGGTGGAACGTCCCGAAGTGGCTGATCATCACGGGTGCGACGATCCTGCTCGGCGTCGATCTGCTGTTCGTCGGCGCGAACCTGACCAAGCTCGTGCACGGCGCCTGGCTGCCGCTGCTGATCGCGCTGACCGCGTTCGCGGTGATGACGACCTGGCAGCGCGGTCGTCAGGTCGTCACGGCCGAGCGGGAGCGGGTCGAGGGTCCGCTGCAGGAGTTCGTCGACGAACTCACCTCCGGCAAACTCCCGGTGCACACGGTCCCCGGTACGGCGATCTTCCTGAACCGCGGCGGCGTCAGCGCACCCCTCGCGCTGCGGGCGAACGTCGTGCACAACCAGGTCCGACACGAGCACGTGGTGATCGTCGCGATCGAGACCGAGCCGGTGCCGAGGGTCCCGCAGAGCGAACGTGTGACGGTCGACGACCTCGGGTACGGCGACGACGGGATCACGCACGTCACGGTACGGTTCGGTTACCTGGAGAGCCCCGACGTACCGGCCGCGCTCGCACAACTGGACGAGGCGCAGACCGAGGGGCCGCTCGATCTCGACCACGCGTCGTACTTCCTGTCGAAGATCGAACTCCGGCGCGGTGCCGCGGACACGATGGCAGGATGGCGCAAACAGCTGTTCCTCGCCACGTCCCACATCACCGCGGATGCGGCGGAGTACTTCAAACTCCCCCGGGACCGTACCGTCATCGTCGGTGCCCACATCGAGGTGTAGCCGCTGCGTCAGCGGCCCGCCAGGGACGTCACCCACGTCCGCTACCGCGTCCTGAAGTGAGCGCTCAGAGGCAGGGCGGCAGCGGCTCGACCGGACGGCCGTCCGCGTCGGTGAGATTCTTGTACGGGCGACCGCACAGGTAGGCAGCCTGCTCGGGCAGCGGACCGTCGACCTCGGGTACGGCGTCGCGCGTCGTGCGGATGTCGTTGCAGAGGGCATCCAGGAAGTCCGCCGGGAGGTCGGCGAAGGTGATGCCCGCGTCGAGGTCGACCGCGTGGATCATCACCTCGCGCGTGCGCAACCACGGGATCGTCGTCGCCGGGATGCTCGCGCCGCGGGAGTTGCGGATCGTTGCCTGCCACTGCTCGTCCGTGAGCGTCGCCATCGCGGCATTCAGCCGCGCGCACGCGTCGTCGAACGACGACCGCAGCTGCTCCGCGGGCAGCAATGCCGCCTGCTCGATGTCCGCGTTGCGGGCCTCGGCGGACGGATACATCGGGCGCTCCACGCCGGTCCGCGCCCATTCCACCAGGTTGCCGAGGGCATCCGCGTTCAGGAACAGATGCGCCGCGACATGCCGTCGGGACCAGTCCGGTAACAGGGACGGACCTTCGAGATCACGCAGTGCACCGCGGCACAGCGTCGTACCCTCGTCGATCCACTCCAGCACGCGCTCCATCAAGGCAACGTAGCCCACGTCGGCGCGGGTTCTTGCAGCAGTGCGGTCTTGTGGTGAGACTGACCCGCATGAAGGCCGGGATCCGCACATGGTGACGACGATCGGCGTAGTGGGACCGTCGGACCTGGTCACCTCCACCAGCCGAATCATCAAAGGGCTGCGTGGTGTCGAGGTGGTTCCGCTGCGCTACCGGCGCGAGACCGACACACCGAAGGTGATGGCCGGCGCCCCCGGCAGCGTCGACGCGTGGCTGTTCACCGGTGTGGTCCCGTACCAGATCGCCGCCGCGCAGGACCTGCTGGATCGGCCTGCCGCGCACGTCGAGTACACCGGCGCCACGCTGATGCGTGCCCTGGTGCAGCTGCTCCGCGAGGGTCAGGACGTCACCTCGCTGAGTATCGACGTACTGGACGAGGCCGAGGTCCGGGAGACGTTCGACGAGGTCGGGCTCCCGATGCGCGGGGTCCAGGTGCTGCCGTACCGGGCCGGGCTCAGCCTCGACGAGATCGTGGAGTTCCACCGGGAGGCCGGCGCGACCGTCGCGATCACCTGTCTGCGATCGGCTTACGAGAAGCTCCGGACCGAGCAGACCACGCTCCGGCTGGCGCCTTCGGTGCACTCCGTGCGCGCCGCGGTCAACCGGCTGCTCCTCGTGCACGACGCATTGCGCAGTGACGATGCGCAGATCGCCCTCGGGCTGGTCGAGATGTCGCCGGATGCCGAGGCGGCCCTGCGGCGCGAGGCCGGCTCGCTCGGCGGCAGCGTGCTCCGGTACGACGACAAGCGCTGGCTCGTCGTTGCGACCCGCGGACCGCTCGAGCAAGCGACCGCGTCGTTCACCGAGCTCGGCATGCTGACGCGGCTGAAGGAACAGTTCGGGCCGGTCAGGATCGGCTTCGGCATCGGCGGATCCGGAAGCGAGACCGAGGCGCTGGCCCGGCGCGCGCTCGGCCGGGCCAAGACCGCCGGGCGGACCGCCGCGGTCGTGTCGTTGCGCAACGACATCGACCTGGTCCTGGTCGGCGGCGCACCACCGCGCGCGCAGCAGCGCTCGAAGCTGCAGTTGCTCGCGCAGCGCGCCGGCCTGTCGAAGGCGACCCTCGAGCGGCTGCAGGAGCTGGTGAAGGCCTCGCCTGATGAGGGCCTGACCACGCGGTCCGTCGCCGACCACCTCGGCATCCAGCCGCGCACCGCCCGCCGCGTGCTGAACCGGCTCGAGCGCGCCGGTCTCGCGGACGCCACCGGCACCCAGCTCGGGACCGGCAGCGGGCGCCCGCTGGTGGTCTACCGCGTTCATCTCTGAACGTTCACAGCTGATTGTTTCTCGAACAGTTGACGCACTCATGCGCGTCCGGCTAATTTCAGCCATGACCGTAATTCGCTCCGCACTGTCCCGGGAGGCCTTGTGGACAAGCGATTCGCACGGGGATTGTTGGCGCTACTCATCGGCTGTGCGGGACTCCTGAGCGCTGCCGCGCCCGCCGGCGCCGTCATTCCGGCCGGGACCGAAACCGCCGGGCCGACCGTCACGAACCCGACCGTCACCAACCAGACGGGTACGAACCCGACCGTCACGAACCTGGGGCCCGCGTCCGCCGTGACCTCGACCAGCGTCGCCGAGCAGGTCGGCGACCGGATCTGGACCATCACCTCCGGCGTCTCGCCCGTCCAGGTCGGCGCGTTCGACCCGGTGACGAAGACGGTCGGCACCAAGTTCTCGCTGCCGACCGGTGCCGGAGCCTGGGCGATGACCCACCTCGGCACCGACCTGTACATCGGTCTCTACACGCCCGGCGACGTGTACAAGGTCGACACCACCGCGGGCACCGCGACCAAGGTCGCGCAGTTCGGCTCGTTCATCTGGTCGCTCGCCGCGACCCCGGACGGCAAGATCGTCGCGGGCACCTACCCCGACGGCGGCGTCCACGAGTACGACCCGGCGACCGGAACGACCCGCACGTACGGCGCCGCGGTCGAGGGTGAGCAGTACGTCCGAAGCATCGCCTCCGACGCGACCACCATCTACGCCGGTGTCGGCACGAAGGCGCACCTGATCGCGATCGACCGCGTGACGGGCGCGCGCCGCGACGTGCTGCCGGCGGCGTACGCGGACCGGACTTTCGTCGCCACCATGGCGCTCGAGGGCACCAAGCTCGCCGTGAGCCTCTCCCCCACCGGGACGATGCTCGTCTACGACACCAGCGACCTGGACCACCCGGTCGAGGTGCAGACGCCCGGCGGCGACCAGTACATCACCGCGATCACCATCCACGGCGCCGACATCTACCTCGGTACGCGGCCGTCCGGCACGCTGTACCGGTACCGCGACGGCGCGCTGACGCGGCTCGGGTCGCCGTACGACGGGGCGTATTTCAACCGGATCTTCGTCGACGGCACCACGATCCGCGCCGAACTGACCAGTCAGGTCGTCGACTTCGACGAGGGCACCGGGACGTTCACCGGCACCGACCTCGGTCAGGCCGGGCTGCCACCGGCCCCGGAGCAGGCGATGGCGATCGCGGCCACGCGGACGTCGGTCCTGGTCAGCGGCAAGGCGGGCATCCAGGTGCACGATCTCGCCGGCGGCGGCAGCACCCGGACGTTCCTGCCGGGCGAGGCCAAGACCATGACGCCGATCAAGGATCAGGTGTATCTGGGCGTCTACACGCTGGCCCGCCTGTGGCAGCTGCAGCCGGACGGGTCCGGGCTGCACGAACTCGGTCAGATCGGCAACGAGCAGACGCGGCCGACCGACGCGGCGTACGACGCCCGCTCGCGGACGTGGCTGCTCTCGACCGAGCCCGACTACGGCAAGTACAACGGCACGCTCGTCGAGCAGCACCTCGACAGCGGTGAGCGCGAGGTGCACCGCGGCGTCGTACCGGACCAGTCGGTGCGATCCGTGACCACCGCGGACGGAATCGCCTACCTCGGCGGCGCGATCCGCAACAGTCTCGGCACCGAGCCGATCCTGCCGGAGGCGACCGTCGTCGCGTTCGATCTGCGCCGCAACCGCGTGCTGTGGGAGACCGCCGCGCTGCCCGACGCCAAGACGTACGCCGACCTCGTCTTCCACCGCGGGCACCTGTACGCGACCACGGACGACGGGCGGCTCGCCGTACTCGACCCGAAGACCGGCAAGCTCGTCGGCAGCACCACGGTCGGCACCGGCCAGAGTGTGCTGACGATCGCCCGCTCCGGCCTGTACGGCACCGACAGCAAGCGTGTCTTCAAGGTCACGCCGAGCCCGGCCGGCGTG
Source organism: Kribbella sp. NPDC048915 (assembly GCF_040649595.1). Lineage (NCBI taxonomy): Bacteria > Bacillati > Actinomycetota > Actinomycetes > Propionibacteriales > Kribbellaceae > Kribbella > Kribbella sp. NPDC048915. The sequence goes on from NZ_JBEZFT010000028.1 coordinate 23,778, forward strand.
CCGACCGTCAGCACGGTGGTCGACGGCCTGAACGCCCAGATCTACAGCTACCCGCTGATCACCACCTCGGCGACCGGCGACGCGCTGTACACGATCAAGGACCGCGACCTGGTCCGCATCGGCGGACTCCGATGACCGTCACGCGCCGTACGGCGCTCGCCGGCGCCTTGGCCACCGGGGCGCTCACCGCGCTCCCTATCGCTGCGAACGCGGAGGACGGACCCATCGACGGTTCCACGCTGCCCACCGCCGGTCCCGCCGTTCTCACGGCAGCCGTCGTCGCGATGGCGGTGCACGACGGCCACGCCTACGTCATCAGTCGCGGTATCGTGCCGCCCCGGCTGACCGAGATCGATCTGACCACCCGCCGCGTCACCCGGACGGTCGAACTGCCGACCGGCGAGGGCGGTTGGGGCATCACCGTTGCCGCCGGCAAGGTGTACGCGGGCCTCTACCCGACCGCCGACGTCTACTGTTTCGACCCCGCTGACGGATCGGTGACGCACGTCGGGGCGCTCGCCGGGCCCGGCGGCTTCGTCTGGGACATGACGACCGCACCCGACGGGCAGGTGTTCGCGGTCAGCTACCCGAACGGCGCGGTCTGGCAGGTCGATCCCGCGACGAACGTCGCCACCCGCCTCGGCGCCCCGGTCGCCGGGGCGCAGTACGGCCGGTACGTCGGTGCCGCCGGCAACTACGTGTACGCCGGGATCTACACGCCGTCGCAACTCGTCGGGTACGACCGGAGTACTTCGACGTTCCATGACCTCACGCCGGAAGCGCTCCAGGGCAGCACCTTCGGCCCCTTTGCCGCCTCCGCCGACCGGGTGTTCGTCGGCAGCAGCGCGGGGTTGGTGAGCTTCGCGCCGGACGGTTCCGATACCCGGACCGTTCCGCTGCCCGCGGACGAGTCGAGTATCGATGCGCTGACAGTCGCCGCCGACGGTACGGCGTACCTCACCAGCCGGACCTCCGGGACCGTTTGGTTGTGCGGTCCGCAGGACACCGAGCTCACCGCGGTGGCGACGCCGACGCCCGCCGACGAGCATCGCCGACTGGTGCTCCTGGACGAGACCACGCTGCTCGGCTCGACGGGATCCGGGGTGCTGTGGTGGCTCGACGTCACCACGGGCGAGTTCGAGCTGCTCGACCTCGTCGACGCCGGGTTCACGCCCGCGCCGGACAAGCCGCAGTCGATCGAGCTCGGTGACCCGCACGTGTACGTCGGCGGCCACTGGGTGGTGACCGAACACGCGATCGGCACCGGCGCGACCCGCCGGATCCGGGTCGCCGGCGAGGCGAAGACACTGACCTGGGTACACGGCGAGCTGTACTCCGCGCTGTACCCGAGCACCGAGGTGGTGCGGATCAATCCGCGCACCGAGCAGGTGCACAGCTTCGGCACGATCGGTCACGAGCAGATCCGGCCGTGGCAGGCGGCGTACGACGCGCGGTCGCAGCTGCTCGCGATCGCGTCCGCGCCGGGGACGGGCAAGCTCACCGGCGCGCTCACCCTGCTCGATGTCCGCACGGGCGAGCTGGACGTGCACTACGGCGTCCTGCCCGACCAGAGCGTGATGTCGGTCGCGATCGTCGACGGGATCGCGTACGTCGGTGGTGACGTGGTCGGTGGTGGCGGTGTCACTCCGACCCGGACCGCCGCGGCGATCGGTGCGTTCGACCTCCGCCGTCGTGAATTGCTCTGGACCGCAGAGCCGCTCGCCGGCGAACGCTCCATCCAGAGCGTCGCAGTCCACGACGGCGTGCTGTACGGCGTACTGAAGCGGACCAGCGGCGCCTGGTTCACCTACGACCTGCGCACCCGGGCGGTGGTCCGCGGCGCGAACAAGCTCTCCGGGTACGGCGAGCTCTACACGGACCGGACCGGCGTCTACTGTGAGACGAACTTCGGTGGAAACCTGTACCAGCTGGGCCCCGGGTTGAGCGCAGCGAAGCTGCTGGCGAACAAGCTCGGCGACGGGTGGTACACCGTGCCGCAGCTGAGCCCGGTGCGCGGTGCCCGGCACCACGTCTGGGGCCTGTCCGACCGCGACCTCGTCCAACTGCCGTTGCCCTAAGCAAAGGATTTAGCGATGGAGAACAGTCAGCTCGCCCGGGACGGCGGTACGCCGGTGCGCACCGCCCCGCTGCCCTCGGTGATGAACGCGAGTGGCCGGCGCTTCGGCGACGACGAGGTGAAGGCGGTCGAGCGGGTGCTGCGCAGCGGCATGCTCTCGGCGACCTGGGGCACCGAGGTCCCGGCACTCGAGCTCGAGTTCGCGTCCCTGCTCGGCGCCGGGCACGCGGTCGCCTGCAGTTCGGGGACGGCCGCCCTGCACCTGGCGGTCGCCGCGGTGAACCCGGATCCGGGCGACGAGATCATCACCACGCCGATCAGCGACATGGGCACGGTGTTCCCGATCATGATGCAGAACGCCGTACCGGTGTTCGCCGACGTCGACCCGATCACCGGAAGCCTCACGCCGGAGACGGTCGAGGCCGCGATCACGCCGCGGACCAAGGCCGTCATCGTCGTACACCTGTTCGGCAAACCGGCGCGCGTCCGCGAATTGCGCGAGCTGTGCGACCGGCACGGGATCGTCCTGATCGAGGACTGCGCGCAGGCGTACCTGGCCCCGGTCGGCGACACGTACGTCGGCCGGATCGGGCACATCGGCTGCTTCAGCTTGCAGCAGACCAAGCACATCAGCGCCGGCGACGGCGGGCTCGCGGTCACCGACGACGCGCAACGCGCCCGGCGGATGCGGCTGTTCGCCGACAAGGGCTGGCCGCGCGACACCGACGAGCGCACGTACCTGTTCCTCGCCCTCAACTACCGGATGACCGAACTCGTCGCCTCGGTCACCCGGGCGCAGCTCACCCGGCTGCGCGGCGTCGTCCAGGACCGTCGTACTGCGGCGCTCCGCGCAACCGCCGGCATCGAGGACCTGGCCGGTGTCACACCACCGCCGGACGGACAGGATCACGTGTACTGGCAATACCCGTTGATCATCTCCGCGGAGGCTGGCGACCTGCGCGAATGGGCTGCGGCACTGACCGCCGAGGGTGTCCCGGCGAACGGCGGTTACCTGACCAGCCCGCTGTACGCCGCTCCCGCCGTCCGTGAGCGGATCACGTACGGCCGGTCCGGGTTCCCACTGCAGGATGTGTCCTACCCGGCCGGCTTGTGCCCGAACGCCGAGGAGCTGATCGACCGCCGGCTGCTCGTCCTCGGCTGGAACGAGAACTACACCGAGTCCGACGTCGACGACATCGTCACCGCGATCCGCAAAGTCCATCACGCGCTGGCCCGGAAGGCATCATGACCGACGCTCCCCTGCTGCTCGACTGCGACATCCTGGTCGGGCACGACGTGACCACCGGACGGTGGGGACGGCCGGACGACATCGCCAAGGTGTTCGCGGGCAGCGGCATCTCAGGCGGTGCCGTGTCCGCGCTGCGGGCGGTGCACTTCGACGTACCGACCGGGAACGACGAGGCGCATCAGGTTGCTGACGGCAACGGCTGGACGAGGGTACCGGTCCTCGACCTGCGCGATCCGCTCGGCGCCGAGAAGGAACTCGACCGGCAGCTGGCGAGCGCCACCCCGCCGCGGGCGATCCGGCTGGCGCCGACCGCGCAGAGCGTCGAACCGACGTACCCTTCGTTCGACCATGTCGTCCGGCTGCTCGTCGACGCCGGGCTGACGATCTTCCTCGAGGGCGACGTCCGCAAGGTCGGGCCGCCGCTGCGCGGCCTCGGGGCGCGCGTGGTGTTCCTCGACACGCACTTCTACTACCTGGGCGACTTCGTGCTGATGGCGCGGTCCGAGCCCGGGTTCCACACCTCGACCCGGATGCTCACCGGCCCGGACTCGCTGGAGATCGTGGCCGCGGAGGTCGGCGCCGAGCGGCTCGTCCTCGGCTGCCGGACGCCGTTCCACGAGACCCGTTCGGTGATCCGCCGGCTGCTGTCGTCCAAACTCGGCGCGGACGAGATCGCCCAGGCCGGAAGCCGCAGCCTCACCACCTTGCTGGAGCCCGCATGTTGATCGACGTACACGCCCACTGGGGCCCGTGGTTCTTCTCGATGGACGTCGGGAGCATCGGTACCAACGTCGACGGGCTCGACCGGTTCGGCATCGACCTGCAGCTCGTCTCCGCGATCGAGGCGATCGTGTACGACGCTCCGCTCGGCAACCGCTCACTCGCCGCCGAGCTGCCGGCCGATCCACGGCTGCGCGGCATGATCGTCGTCGACCCGCGCCGCCTGGACGAGGCCCGCGCCGACCTCGACAAGTACCTCGCCGGCGACGGGCGTTCGCGCTGGGTGGGCGCGAAGATCCACAGCGAGTACAGCCGGACCCGGATCGACTCCCCCGCGATGCAGGCGGCCGTCGAACTCACCACGGAGTACGGCCTGCCCACCCTCGTCCACACCTGGGGCGACACCGTCGTCGACCTCGCCGACCTCGCCGCCCGCGTCCCCGGCGCCCGGGTCGTCGCCGGTCACATGGGCGCCAACGGCTGGCCCCGCGTCCCCGAAGCCGCCGACCGCTCCGACCGCATCTGGTTCGAACCCTGCTGGTCCGCCCCGGAAGCCAACCGCATCCGCTGGATCCTGGACCGCATCGGCCCCACCCGCATGATGTTCGGCACCGACGCCACCCTGATCGACCCCTCCGTGGCCCTGGGCGCCCTGGAAGCCGCCGACCTCACCCCCGAAGAACACGAAGCCATCACCCACACCAACGCCCAATCCCTCTTCAACCTCTGACCCCACCCGACGAGCTGTTCAGCGCGGCCGCCGACATCGGGCCGTATCGCCCCGCTCCGGCCCGGGGTGATACGGGCGCGCGGGTGATCGAGGCGCGCGGGTGATCGGGGCGCGGGTGATCGGGGCGTAGCGTGGCGTGATGGTGGCGTGGCGTGATGGTGGCGTGGCGTGATGGTGGCGTGGCGTGATGGTGGCGTGGCGTGACGGTGGCGTGGCGTGACGGTGGCGTGGCGTGACGGTGGCGTGGCGTGATGGTCGCGTGGGGTTGTTGAAGCCGCATCTATGGAGGGTTTTCCCCCGTATGGCGGGCATAAGGCTCCACTGTTGTGCGGAAAACTCTCCTAGATACTTGATGCACGGCCTGGTCCGGATTCGGTCGTAGGCGGTGATGGAGCCGAGGCCGCTCGGGCGTGTGCCGTGCGGCGTGTGGCGTGTGGCGTGTGGCGTGTGGCGTGTGTCAGGTCGACAGGACGTCTCCCGTGCCAGAGGCCACAGCTGAGCGTGAACCAGGCGCCGAACACACCCGCCCCGCACCACACTAACTGTCGAGCGTGCACACCTTCGGGCCGTGCATCAATCACCTAGGAGAGGGACCACCCGACCGACCCGAAGCAGTTGCCGGCGATGGATTCTGCCAGCCTGCCCCGAGGGCACCCAAGAGCACCGGGGACCCGACAGCACAACCCAGCCGGCCGATCACGAGGGGTCGGGGGTCCTGGGTCAGGGGGTGGTGAAGACGATGATGTCGGTTTCGGGGCCTTTGGGTTTGGGTTCTTGCCAGCCGATGTGGCGGTAGAAGGCGAGGGCGTCGTGGTTCTGGCTCCAGGCGAGGAGCCAGGCACGGCCTCGTTCGCGGGTGGCGGTGTCGAGGAGGCGGCGGGCCAGGCCGGTACCGCGGGCGTGCTGCAGGACGCCGAGTTCGTCCACCTCGAACGCGCCGATCAGGAGTTCCTCGACCTGTTCGGCGCCGAGCCGCTCGAGGACCTTGCCGTACGCGCGGTCGGTCCGGAACGGTCCCGGCGTGGTCCAGCCGGTCAGGAAGCCGGCGATCCGCCCGTCCTTCGACCGCTCGATCCACGCCTGAAACCCGTCCCGCTGCGCGTCGAACCCGAGCCGCTTCCCGAACGCCGTCCGCGTCTCCTCGGGATCCCGGTGCTCGAACGGCGGCGCGGTGAAGACCTCGACGTACGCCTCGGTCAACTCGTCCGCGATGTCCAGGATGTCCCGCCCATACGTCTGCACCGCTCCAACCTATGCCGGAACGGTGCCGCGAGAAGTCGCGAGGGGTCGGCGCGGTGGCCGCGAGGGGCCGCGAGGGGTACGGCGTCAGTTCTTCGTGGCAGCCGCCTCGAGATCGGCAGCAGCCTCACCCGCCACCGGACCCACGCCCGCCGAACCAGCCGACGGAAGCCCAGGCGCCCCGGCCGGCACACCCGACCCCGAGCCAGCCACAGGACCAGCCACAGCTCCAGGCGCAGACCCGGGCAGCGCCGGACTGGCTGGACTGGTCGGTACGGCGGCGCGGGTGGCCGCCGTCGAGGCCGGTGAGACCGCGATCGTCTCCAACTCCGCGCGGAACTGCGGCAGCATCCAGCGCAGCGGCTGGTCGAGCACGCGGGTGATCGTCGACTCGTCGATCTTCAGCAGGTCGGCGATCCGGGCGAGGGCGTCCGGCTCGTCGGTGGCGGCGTACAGCAGGTGGACGACCTCGTGCCGGTGGGCGAACACGGCCAGCGCCGCGGCGGCCAGGCCGGCGTCGATCTCCGGTGGACTTGCGGTGGGCGGACTTGCGATTTCCCCGTTGACTGTCACGTCACCAACAACCCGTCCAGGACCCGGTGGGTTACGTGTCAGTCGTATTCGTTGAGCATTGCTCAGCTCGGCGAGCCCGCGAAGGGGACGGTGACCCACGGGCTCTGCTCGTAGCTGAGGAGCAGCTGATGGGTGTCGCGGGCCTCGGTGTACCACTCGCCGAACGTGTCCTCGTCGAGGTGGAGGCAGCGGCCGAGCAGGTAGCCGACGCCGAACTCCTCCCAGGAGGTGTAGCGGCGCTGGACCTCCGCGCTGAGCTCACGCAGTGCGTCGAACATCTCCGCCTGGGTGCCGAAGCGGGTGCTCCGCCCCCAGCGGGCCATGGCGGAGGCGCGGCCCAGGTCCCAGGCGGCCGTCGAGCGTACGTAGCCGTCACCAGGGCCGTCGCCGACGAGCAGGCCGTCCTCGCGGAAGCGCGCTTCGTACCGGAGGACCCGGGTGATCAACTCACCGCGCGCGGCGACCACCCCGTCGAGCCGGGGATCGGCACCCGGCTGCGCGGGCCGACCGGACTGTGCGACGTACTGCCTGAACGCCACCGAGTCGAACTGCCGCCACTGAGCCTCGTCGACCGGTCCGCCGATGTGCTCGGCCAGCAGGTTGCGGGTGTGCAGTACGTCGTCCCACATCGACGAGCCGACGTCGCGGTCGAGCAGGCGGCGCATGATCTGCAGCCAGTCGTCGCGGACCTTGACGTCCCACCACTTCTCCAGCAGCGCGAGTTCCGCGCTGTACCCGTTGCCGTGGTGCTCAGTCGTGTTCCAGGGGTAGCCGTTCGTGACGCAGAGCTGGGCGCCACAGGCGAGCCCGTGCAGGAGTGCGCCGGGCTCGGTCGCATTGCTCCGACGCGTGAAAATGCGATGAGAGAAGTAGCCCGGCTCCCAGTACTCGTCGTGCAACCGGAGCATCAGCTGGTTCATCGTGTCGCCGAGCAGCAGGACGTTCTGGCAGGGTGTCGCGGGGTTGACCATCAGAACGTCGACGTCGCCCAGCATCCCGACCAGACCGCGCAGGTTGGTGAACTCGTACACGATCTTCGGGTGTGGCCGGGGCAGCACGTCCATGGAGTAGACGGACAGCACCCGTGTCCCGTCGTCGGTCTCGGCGATCATCGGCTGCCGTTTCGCCGGCTCCTGGTGGGCATGGGTGATCGGTACCGGGTGATAGACACCGGTGGTCGCGAGAATCGTCAGGTAGCCGGAGACATCCGGGTCGTCCTTGTAGCGGTGGAGCAGGTTCTCGACCTGGCTCGGCGGTACCCAGGTTCCGTGCGTCGGCTCCTGGATGTCCGGAACCACCTCGTCGTGGTCGTCTGCCTCACCGACGGCGTACCCGACGTCCACCAGGTCGTTGACGACGTCGAACTCGTCGAAGGCACCGGCGGTGTCGTCCTTTGCGTCCATCCCGCGAACCTACGTGGTGCGGAGGTTCACTCAGCTCGGGAGCCAGGAGACCTTGCCGAGCAGGTACGTCGCCCCGATCAGCGCGCCGATGTCGATCAGCGTGTGCGCTACGACCAGCGGCATCACCCGGCCCCACCGCCGATACAGATAGGTGAAGATCACGCCCATGATGACGTTCCCGAAGAATCCGCCGAGCCCCTGGTAGAGGTGGTACGAGCCGCGCAGCAGCGAGCTGGTCACCATCGACCGCCGGACCGACCAGCCCAGCTGGTCGAGGCGGTGGTTCAGGTAGCCGAGGACGATGACCTCCTCGAGGACGCCGTTCTGCGCAGCGACCGCGATCAGGATCGGGATCCGCCACCAGTCGTCGGGCAGCTGCGACGGGTCGACGGTCAGGTTCGCACCGGTCGCGTGCGCGCCGAGGTAGAACAGCAGCCCCGCTCCACCGATCACGGCCGCGACCGCCGTACCGCGGCCGAGGTCGCGCGCCCGGTCCCGCAGGTCGAATCCGATCGTCGCGAACGATTCCCGACTGCGGGCCAGGAAATGCCCCACGAGCGCGACCGGAACCAGCGCGGTCAGCACCGCGAACACCTGCCACGCGAGGTCGAGCCACGGCCGCCCCGGCGCCCGCGAACCGACGATGACCGCGGTCTGCCCGCTGATCGGTTTCGCCGAGGTCAGCACGCCCGTGAACGAGATGATCGCCGCCACCGCCGACGCCCCGAGCGACAGCGCGAGCACCAGCCAGATCTCCCGCGTCAGCACCGACCTCGGCACACCACCGGCACCAGGTCCGGCGGTGGATCCGGCGGTGGGTGCAGCGAGGCCGGCCGGGTCGTCGGCGGGTGTCGTCATACGACCACTATCCCGCGCCCGCCAACGGCCGACCCGGGCCGGGCACGCACGTAGAGTTTCGGCATGGACTTCGACGAGCTGGTGGGCAGGCTGTCGCTGGAGGAGAAGGTCCGGCTGCTGACCGGGCGGGACTTCTGGTCGACGCATCCGCTGCCTTCGGTCGGGTTGCGGTCGATGGTGCTGTCGGACGGGCCGAGCGGGGTCCGCGGCGCGGTTTGGGACGAGCGCGACCCATCGCTGAACCTGCCGTCCGCGACCGCGCTCTCGTCGTCCTGGGACGTCGGCATCGCCCGCCGGTACGGCGTGGTGTCCGCGCTCGAGGCGCGCCGGAAGAACGTCGACGTGGTCCTCGGCCCGACGATCAACCTGCACCGTTCACCGCTCGGCGGCCGGCACTTCGAGGCGTTCAGCGAGGACCCGGTGCTCACCGCCGACCTCGCCGCGGCGTACGTCGCCGGCGTCCAGGAGCTCGGTGTCGGCGCCACCCCGAAGCACTACGTGGCCAACGACTTCGAGACCGACCGCTTCACCGTGGATGTCGTGGTCGACGAGCGCACGCTGCGCGAGGTGTACCTGCTGGCGTTCGAGAAGGCCGTCACCGAGTCGAAGGCGTGGCTGGTGATGAGCGCGTACAACTCGATCAACGGCGTCACCGCGACCGAGAACGACCTCCTCGAGACCCCGCTCAACACCGACTGGGGCTTCGACGGTGTGGTGGTCAGCGACTGGACCGCCGTGCGGAGCGTGGAGAGCGCGAAACACGCGCAGGACCTGGCCATGCCGGGCCCGACAGGCGCCTGGGGCGACGCGCTCGTGGCAGCGGTCCGATCGGGCGCGGTGAGCGAAGCGGCGATCGACCGCAAGGTCCACCGCATCCTCGAACTCGCGGCCCGCGTCGGCGCCCTCGAGGGTCACCAGAAGCCGGCCGACTCACCGCAGCTCGACGGCCTCGCCTTCGCCCGTACGGCGGCCACCGAGGGCACCGTACTGCTCCGCAACGAGAGCGCCCTGCCGTGGCGCAACGTCCGTAAGCTGGCGGTCATCGGCCACAACGCCCGCGATGCACGCACCCAAGGCGGCGGCAGCGCGACCGTCATCCCGGAGCAGGTCGTCTCCCCGCTCGACGGTCTCCGCGAGGCACTCCCGGACGCGGAGATCACCTACTCGCTCGGTGCCGTCGTCCAAGAGGGCGTCGCCGAGCTACCACCGGCCACCATGACCAACCCGCTCACCGGACAGCCGGGTGCCCGGGTGCGCTTCCTCCGCGCGGACGGGTCCGAGCTCTTCGCCGAGGACCGTTTCTCCAGCGCGCTGGTCTACTTCGGTGGCGATGTGCCGATCGCCGAGTCCGCGATCTTCGAGTTCCGCACCACCTGGACGCCGACGGAGTCCGGTACGGTCCGGCTCGGCTTCGCGGCCGTCGGCCACGGCTGGATCTTCGCCGACGGCGAGCTGCTGCGGGAGGACACCGCGCTCCCGGTCGGCACCGATCTGGGCGCGGCGCTGCTCGCACCGCCGTCGATCTCCGCGCCGCTCACGGTCACCGCCGGTACGCCGGTCGACGTGCGCATCGAGTTCGACCTGCCGAAGCACCAGGGCGCGATCAACGCGCTGGGCATCACGATCGGCACCGAACCCGCCGACGTCGACCCGCAACTGCTCATCGACGAAGCCGTCGCCGCGGCGCGAAACGCGGACGTCGCGCTCGTCGTGGTCGGCACCAACTCCAAAGTCGAGTCCGAGGGGTACGACCGGACCTCGCTGGCACTCCCCGGCCGCCAGGACGACCTCGTCCGCGCGGTAGCGGCAGCGAACCCCAACACGGTCGTTGCCGTCAACGCCGGTTCGCCTGTCCTTCTCCCCTGGCGCAACGACGTCGCCGCGGTGCTCGCGACCTACTTCGGCGGTCAGGAGTACGGTCACGCGTTGGCCGACGTACTGCTCGGTCAGGTCGAGCCCGGCGGTCGTCTCCCGACCACGTGGCCGAAGACGCAGGAGGATGTACCGGTGCTCGATGTGACTCCGCGCGACGGCGTCGTCCGGTACGACGAGGGCGTCCACATCGGGTACCGCGCCTGGCTGAAGGCCGGTACCGAGCCGGCGTACGAGTTCGGCCACGGCCTCGGCTACACCACCTGGGAGCTCGCCGACCTGCGCGCGATCGACCCGACCTCCGTCGCACTCACCGTTCGCAACACGGGTGATCGTGCCGGCAAGCATGTGGTTCAGGTGTACGTCGAACGCCCGGACAGCATCATCGATCGCCCGGTGCGCTGGTTGGCCGGATTCACTGTCGTACGGCTCGACGCGGGGCAAGCCCGTGAGATCACGGTCAACCTGCACGCGCGCGCCTTCGAGCACTGGAGCGACACGGGCTGGACCACCGAGCCCGGCGTGTTCACGATCCGCGCGGGCTCGTCGGTCACGAACCTTCCGCTGTCGACCGATCTGGAGCTCCGCTAGCAACCCGGCGGCCGGTTTCGGACTGCCAGTACAGCACCGACCGCCCGGAGCGGCGGCGTTCCAGCAGTCCGGCATCGGTCAGTACGCGCAGGTGATCGGACACCGTCGCGAGCGACAGGCCAGTCGTTGCCACAAGCAACGTGGTGCTGACCGGTTCCGCCGCCTCCATGAGGATGCGGGCCCGGTTGCGGCCCAAGAGGTACACCAGCGGCTCACCAGGTGTCGAAGTGGCGCCGAAGATCCCCGTCACCGGGTACGTCAGCGCGAACCGGTCCGGCAGCCGCCAGCTCACGTTGACCCGCTGGGTGTGCGCGGCGATGAACATCAGGTCCTGGCCCCGGACGTCGGTCACCGGGTAGTCCCACCGATTCACCTGCATCCGTCCGTCGCCGAGCCACCGCACGTCCGGCCCGAGCCCGCGCAGGACGCCCGACCACCCCTGCTCGCTGAGCCGCGATGTCCGCGACACGATGTCGGCCTGCAGGACCCGCAACCGCCGCGGCCACTCCGGCTCGACGGTCGTCCGCCACACCCACCGCAACAGGTCAGCCGCCGCCGCTGCCAGATCGGACGACGCCAACAGGACAGCCGGTAGCGGTGTCCGTACGACGCTCAGGTCCGCACGGATCCGCTCGTCGTCGAGCGACAGCTGGTACTCGAGCTCGGCCTCCAAGGTCAGATCCGGTTCGAGCGGCGGCACCGTCAGGAAGTCCGCGGCCCAGCTCCGCCCGAACGCCGAGTCCACCAGCGCGGCCCAGATCGGGTTGTCGCGCAGAGCCGCCTGGAACAACGCGCTGTGCGCGTCCTTCCACGGCCGGAACCACGGCTCGACGGGAGCCCGGAGCAGCTTCAGCGCGGACACCGTCTCGGTGAGCTGCGACGTACCGAAGCGTGCGTTCACCAGGGTCTCGGCATCGACCAGGAATTCGGACAACGTTTCGCCTCCACCCGAAACTGTAGGTGGTCCGCGCGCCGCGGTCGATGCTGCCGGGCATGAGCAGCTACCGGGCGATCTTCCGCAACCCCGAGTTCCGCAACCTGTGGATCAGCAGCGCGCTGGGCAACGCGTCGGCGACGATGACCAGCCTGACGCTCGCGATCCTGGTCGACGCCGCGACCGGGTCGGCGTTGCTCGCGGCGGCGATCATGTTCGGGCCGTCGCTCGCCCAGGTCCTCGGCGTCTCGACCCTGATGTCCGCGGCGGACACCGCGCGTCCCCGGCAGGTGCTCACCCTGCTGGCGATGCTCTCGGCGCTCGCGGTCGGCGTCCAGGCCGCGGTCGACCTCTCCCCAGGTCCGCGGCTGGTTCTGTCCCTCGCCGTCGCGTACGGCCTCTCGATCGGCGCGGGCGTGCGCTGGGGACTGCTCGGTGAGGTGGTCCGGCCGGAGCAGTTCGTCCTCGGCCGGTCCGCGATGAACCTGTCGGTGGGTGCGATGCAGATCGCCGGCTTCGGCGCGGCAGGCCTCCTGCTGCAGGCGGTCGGTCCATCGACAGTCCTCTGGATCGCGACCGGTTGCGCCGCACTCGCCGTACCGGTCATCCGCTGGGGTTTACGCGATCGGGCGCCACGACGCCTCGCCCGGACCGGTCTGACCGAGACCTGGCGCGGCAACCGCCTCCTGCTCGCGCAGCGCCGCACCCGACCACTCCTGCTCGCGCTCACGCTGCCGAACGGCTTGATCGTCGGCTGCGAAGCGCTCTTCGTCCCGTACGCCGGTCCGCGCGCCGGCTGGCTGCTCGCGGCAGGGGCGGCCGGCATGATGACCGGAGACCTCGTGGTCGGCCGCTACCTCACCCGGCGCCTCCGCCTCGCGGTTGCCCGCTGGCTGCGCTTCCTCCTCGCCGTACCGTTCCTCGGTTTCGCGTTCGACCTCCCGCTCGCGGTGCTCTGCATCCTGGTCGCGATCGGAAGCAGCGGCTATGCGGCATCGCTTGCACAGCAAGAGATCCTGGTCGACCTCACACCGGTCGAGTTGCGCGGTCAGGTGCTCGGCCTGGAGTCCGCGCTGCGGATGACGACCTTCGGGATCGTCGCGATCCTGGCCGGAGCGCTCGCCGATCTCACGTCGGCCGCGCCGGTGATGACGGCGTGTGCCGCCGCGTCGCTGCTCGTCTCAGTCGCGCTGACGCGACCGCTTGCCCAGCTAGGCTCACCGCATGGAAGTGGTTCGGCTCCGCAAGGTCTCGAAGCGGTACGGGCGCCGGAGGATCCTCACCGACGTGGACCTGCACCTCAACGCCGGTGAACTCGTGGCCCTGGTCGGCGCGAACGGATCCGGTAAGTCGACCGTCCTCCGCCTGATGGCCGGACTCTCCCGCCCGTCGGCTGGAACCGTCCGGCGCACCGCCCGCGTCGTCAGCTACGTCCCGGACGTGTTCACGTCCCACGACCGCCTATCCGCCTCGGCGTACCTACGCCACCTGGGACGCATCCGCGGACTCAGCAGCGGTACCGCCCGCTCACGGGCCGACGAACTGCTCGACCGCCTCGCGCTCACGGGCGGCGCGGACACCCCGATGCGCAAGCTGTCGAAAGGCAACGCCCAGAAGATCGCCCTCGCCCAAGCACTGCTCGCCCCACCCCAGCTTCTCGTCCTCGACGAACCGTGGGCCGGCCTCGACGCGACTGCCCACTCCACGCTGCGCGAGCTCCTCACCGAGACGGCCGAGCAAGGCGCGGCGGTCGCCTTCACCGAGCACTCCGCCGACGTCGTCCGCACAACTGCGACGCGAGTCTGCCGCCTCGACCACGGTCGCCTGACCACGACGCAGCATCACACCGACCTCACCGAGCTCCATCTCCTCCCCGGGGCGGACCTCGACTGGCAGCGGCACCCAGACGTCGTCGACGTACGGCGTACTGACACCGGAGTTACTGTGCTGCTGCCGACAGGCAGCCACGACGCGGCCCTGCTCACCGCTTTGAACCACGGCTGGTCGGTCGTCACCGTGCGGCAGGTGAAACCCGAGTGATCGCCCTGTACCGGTACCTGCTGACCAGCGCACTACTCTCCCAGCGCTACCTCCCGCCGACCCTGATCTTCCTCGCCGCGCTGGCCGTCGGTACGACGTCGGACAACGGTCCGCTGCAGTCGTCGTACGCGTTCTGCGTCCTCGCGATGCTGGTCTGTACGACGTGGCTCACGGTCAGCATCGTCAACCATGAGGATCCGACCCAACGCGCGATCACGCTCGTGACGATCGGCAGCGCACTGCGCCTGCTGACGGTGACGGTCGCCGTCATCTTGACGTGGTGCGTGCCGCTGCTCGTGATCGGTCTGGTCTACCCGATCGTCACCGGCGCGCACGTGGTGACCGCGGCGGATCTCGCGGTCGGTGCACTGGGCCAACTCGGCGCGGCTATGGTCGGCATCGCGATCGGGCTGCTCTGCTCGCGTCTGGTCATCCCGCGGATCGGTGTCGCGATGCTCACCGCGGCCGCCGCGATCCTCGTCGTCCTGCTGGTCCGCTGGAGCTCACCGATCCGCCCGATCATGATCGTGCTGTCCGACGAGAAGCCGGCCGGCGCCAACGCCGTACCGCTGACGCTGCTCACGGGGCTCGCTTCCCTACTGCTGGCAGCCGCCGTGTTCGCAACCACACGGATCGCCGAGCGGCGGGACTGACTCAGGAGGCCACGACCGACTTCAGCCCGTACGGCGCGGCCGAGCCGCGGATGATCAGCGTCGTGGCGAGCTCGACGTGATGCGAGGCGATCGGCTCACCGGCCGCCAGCTGCAACGCCGTCCGGACCGCGACCGTACCGATTTCGCGCAGCGGCTGCTTCACCGTGGTCAGCTGCGGCGACGCGAGCCGTGCCACCTGTGTGTCGTCGAACCCGACCACGCTCAGGTCGTCCGGGATCCGCAGCCCACGGGCGCGGGCGGCCTCCATGACGCCGACGGCGACCTCGTCACAGCCGGCGAAGATCGCGGTCGGCGGCTCCGGCAGGTCGAGCATCATCGAGGCACCGGCCAGGCCGTCGTCGTACAGGAAGTTGCTCAGCCAGATGTACTCCTTGGGCACCTCGGCGCCGACCGCGTCCATCGCGCTGCGGAACCCACTCATCCGGGCCTGGTTACAGGCCGAGGTCGGCGGGCCGCCGATGTACGCGATCCGCCGGTGCCCGAGGTCGAGCAGGTACTGCGCCGCGGACATGCCGCCCGCGAAGTTCGTCGAGCCGACACTCGTCACGTCCGGCTGCGGGACGTCCGCGGGGTCGATGATCACCAGCGGCAGCCGGGCCCGGGACAGCGCGGCCAGGTCGGCGTCGGACAGCTCACTGGTGATGCCGACCGCGGCACGTCGACCGGACGCGATCAGGTCCCGCACCCACGGCGCCGCGCGGCCCGCGGAGTGCCGGCTCGGGTGCGGCGGCCGCGAGCTCAGTACGACCTCGACACCGGCTGCGGCGCCTGCGTCGAGCACGCCCTGGATCACCTCGACCGAGTAGCTGTTCAGCACACCCTGGTAGAACAGCTCGACGGTGTCGTGTTCGACCGGCTCCGGCCGGCGACCGACGTACCCGTGCTTCTCGAGCACCTCCTGGACGCGGGCGCGCGTCGCCGGCGAGACGTCGCTGCGCCCGTTCAGCACCTTCGAAACCGTGGCGACCGAGACCCCGGCCGACCCGGCCACCGTGGCCAGGGTGACGCGCCCCTTCAACCGCGACATTCCATCACCCTCCTCCACCATCCTCGCCGATCCTTTCGCCGGTTGTCGCGTCGATTGTCTCGCGAACCGCCCCCGCGGGCGGCACGGGCTCGACCGTCACCGGTGTGGTCAGCACCCGGTCGTGCCCCACCACCCTCACATCCCCGGTGATCCGCAGCATTGCGCGACACGGCAGGTCCTGCGACGACGTACCGGCCAGCACCTCGACGTCGCCCGGTTCGACGATCCTGCGCAGGTCGGGACCTGTGTACGCGGTGCGATCGGCGTGCACGCGGAACGTGACGTCGGCCCCCGCACCCGGCGCAAGTGACACCCGAGCGAACCCGGTGAGCAGCTTCAGCGGCCGGGCGACGCGGGCGACAACGTCGTGCAGGTACAGCTGCACGACCTCGTCGCCGCCGCGGTCGCCCGTGTTCGTCACCCGCACCGTGGCGGTGAACTCGCCGTCGCTGCCGATCTCCGGCACGCTCAGCCGGAGATCGGCGACTGTGAAGTCCGTGTACGACGCTCCGTACCCGAACGGATAGAGCGGCCGGGTCTCCAGCCCGCTGATGCCCGCGCTCTCGACACTGCCCAGCGCCGGCTGCAGGTAGGTCCCGGGCTGCCCGCCGACATGCCGCGGGATCTGCACCGGCAGCTTGCCGCTCGGCACGATCCTCCCGCTCAGGACGCCCGCGATCGCCGCGGCACCTTCCTGCCCCGGCAGGAACGCCTGCACGAGACCGGCCGCCCGATCCGCGAACAGGCCCAGCGCATAAGGCCGGCCCGACACCACCACGACGACGACCGGCTTCCCGGTGCCAAGCAGTGCGTCGAGCAGTTCGGCCTGCACACCCGGCAGCCGCAGGTCCTCGGCGTCGCAGCCCTCGCCGGACGACCCGTGCCCGAACAGCCCGGACAGGTCGCCGACGAACGCGACGCACAGCTCGGCGTCCTCGGTCAGGGCAACGGCCTCGGCAAACGCGGACCGGTCGTCGCCGAGTACCTCACAGCCCTTCGCGTACCTGATCTCGGCCGCGGGGAACTCGTTGCGCAAGGCATCCACCGGTGTGCCGATCCCGACCCCGAGACCGTGTTGCGGGTAGCGCGGCAGCACGTGGTTCGGGAACGCGTAGCAGCCCAGCAACGTCCGCGGATCGTCGGCACACGGGCCGACCACAGCGATCTTCGTTGGATCGGCCAACGGTAGTACCGAACCGGCGTCGAGCAGCACGATCGACTTCTCGGCCAGCTCCGCGGCGATCGCGCGGTTCGCCGCCGAGTCCAGCTCGAGACCGTCCGCCTGGACAGAGTCGGCCGGCGTCCAGCCTTCGTCGAGCAGGCCGAGCTGGATCTTCTGCAGCAGCACACGGCGGGCGGCCCGGTCGACCAGCTCCTCCGGCAGGTCGCCCGACTTCACCTTGTCCAGCAGACCGGCGAACCCGACGGTGTCCGGCAGCTCCACATCGGTGCCGGCCGTCAGCGCCAGCGCGCCGGCATCGTCGTCGTTCGCGGCGACCCGATGCATCGAGGCGAGGAACGGCACCGCCCAGTAGTCCGACACCACCGTGCCCTCGAAGCCCCACTCGTCACGCAGTACGTCGGTGAACAGCCACGGGTCCGCGCTCGCGGGCAGTCCGTCGATGTCGGAGTACGAACTCATCACCGATCCCGCCCGCGCCGTCGCGATCGCGGTCTCGAACGTCGGCAGGATGATGTCGAGCAGCTCGCGGCGCCCCATCGACACCGGTCCGTGGTTACGGCCGGCCCGCGAGGCGGAGTACCCGGCGAAGTGCTTCAGCGTCGCGAGTACCCCCGCGCTCTGCAGTCCGCGCACGTACGCCGACCCGAGCAGCGCGACCAGGTACGGATCCTCGCCGATCGTCTCCTCGACGCGACCCCAGCGGTAGTCGCGAACCACGTCGAGCACCGGCGACAGCCCCTGATGGACACCGGCCGCGGCCATGTCGCGGCCGATCGCCGCCGCCATCCGCTCGATCAGCGCCGGGTCGAACGTCGCCCCCCAGGCGATCGACGCCGGGTAGACGGTCGCACCGTACGTCGTGAAGCCGGTGAGGCATTCCTCGTGGACCAGCGCCGGCACGCCCAGCCGGGATCCCTTCAGCACGACCTCGTGCTGCCGGACGACCTCGGCGGCGCCCTCCTCGACGGTCTGCGGGTAGCTGCCCCACACCCGGGTCAGGTGCCCGAGCCCTTCGCGACTGGCGTCCTCCAGCGTGCGCGCGTCGCCGGCCGAGAACACGTCCTCCATCGGCGCGACGTTGATGGTCTCGTCCTCGGGCAGTGCGCTGTCGGCCATGTCATTGCCGATCCAGCGGCTGCCGAGCTGGGCGATCTTCTCCTCCAGCGTCATCGCCGCCAGCAACAGATCGGCCCGCTCCGCGGCCGGCCGGGTGCGGTCCTGCCACGGCCGCTCAGTCTCGATGGACAAGAAAACTCCCTCTGGTCAACTTTCGTTTCGGCAGGGAATTATCGAAAACTTTTCGATCCTCCCGGCACGATCCGTCGCGCTCGACGCAGTCGCAGAATAGCTCGTATGAGCAGGGATTGCGTGACCTCACTGTGACCCGGAAATCCGAATGGTTCAAGTCTTGACAGCCCAATCTCCGAAACCTATGTTTCGAAAACAAGTCATATCGGCAGGTGCTTCCGCAACCTGTGGGGGCAGCACGGAGTACGGAGATCACTGTGGATCCCATGACGACATCCCGGCGTAGTTTCCTCGGCCTGGTCGGTGGCGGTGCACTCGCTGCGGGCCTTGCCGCCTGCGGTAGTTCCGGCCCGACGACCACGCCTGGATCGACCACCGGTGCCGGTGGCGCCGGCGGCGGTGCGACGTACTGGTTCCTCACCGGTCAGCCGCAGCAAGCCATCCGCGAGGCGCAGGTCAAGCGGTTCAACGACGCGAACCCCGACAGCAAGATCAAGACCACCGAGTTCCAGAACGACGCGTTCAAGCAGAAGATCAAGACCGCCATCGGCGCCGGCCAGGGCCCGACGCTGATCTGGGGCTGGGGCGGCGGCGGCCTGAAGGCGTACGTCGAGGCCAACCAGGTCGAGGACCTGACCGACTGGATCAACACCGAGCAGAAGGCCCTGAAGGACTCGATCTTCCCGTCCGCCTGGGGCGCGGCGACCGTGAACGGCAAGCTGTACGCGGTTCCTGGTGAGACCGTGACACCGATCGTGCTGTTCTACGACAAGCGCTCGTTCGAGAAGATCGGTGCCGAGCCGCCGCAGTCGTGGGGCGACATCCTCGACCTGGTGCCGAAGTTCAACGACAAGGGCATCGCGCCGTTCTCGCTCGGCGGCCAGTCCCGCTGGACCTCGATGATGTGGCTGGAGTTCCTGTTCGACCGGATCGGCGGCAGCGAACTGTTCCAGAGCATCTACGACGGCAAGAAGGACGGCTGGTCCGACCCGTCGGCGATCAAGGCACTCGAGGAAATGCAGAAGCTGATCAAGGCGAACGGTTTCGTCAAGGGCTTCTCGTCGATCACCGCCGACTCCAACGCCGACCAGGCGCTGCTCTACACCGGCAAGGCCGCAATGATGCTGCACGGCGCCTGGACGTACGGCGGGATGAAGGCCGACGGCAAGGACTTCGTCACCGGCGGGCACCTCGGCTACATGAACTTCCCGCCGGTCGACGGCGGCAAGGGCGACCCGAGCAACACCGTCGGCAACCCCGGTCAGTACATGTCGATCTCCTCCAAGGCCACCGACGGCGAGAAGCAGACCGCGAAGAAGTTCATCGCGAACAACACCCTCGACGACGCGACCGTCGACGCCTGGGTGAAGTCCGGCAGCATCCCGGTCGTGAAGAGCGCCAAGGACAAGCTGCCCTCGGTCACCGACAAGAACGACAACGCCTGGCTGAACTTCGTCTACGACACCGCGGCGAACGCGAAGAGCTTCCAGCAGTCCTGGGACCAGGCGCTCAGCCCGACGCAGGCCGAGACCCTGCTCGACAACATCGCCAAGCTGTTCCAGCTGTCGATCTCCCCGCAGCAGTTCGCCACCAACATGAACGCGGTGATCGGCCAGTGACTTCGACCGCTCCGCCCGTCACACCGGGCAGCGTGCAGAACAGGCCCGCGTCCGGGGTGGGGCGGAGCGGGCCGGTGGCATGGATGGTGTTGCCGGCGCTGCTGCTGTTCGTCATGTTCGGGGTCGTCCCGCTGGTCGGTGTGCTCGCGCTGAGCTTCACCCAGTGGGACGGCCTCGGCGCGATCCACCCCGCCGGGCTGTCGAACTGGAAATCGGTGCTCACCGACTCCCAGCTTCCGCACACCATCTGGGTGACGTTCGAGATCATGATCCTGTCGTGGCTCGTGCAGACCCCGCTCAGCCTGCTGCTCGGCACGTTCCTCGCCGGGCGGCAGCGGTACCGCGCGTTCCTCGCGGTGCTGTTCTTCATCCCGCTGCTGCTCAGCTCCGCCGCGATCGCGATCACCTACAAGGCGCTGCTCGACCCGAACTTCGGGCTCGGACCGGGTCTGCACCTGGAGATCCTGACCCAGGACTGGCTCGGTCGGGGCGACCTCGCGCTCGCCGTGGTGATCTTCATCGTGTCCTGGCAGTTCATCCCGTTCCACTCGCTGATCTACCAAGGTGGCGTCCGGCAGATCCCGACCACGATGTACGAGGCGGCGTCGATCGACGGCGCCGGCCGGGTGCGCCAGTTCTTCAGCATCACGCTGCCGCAGCTGAAGTACACGATCATCACGTCGTCGACGCTGATGGTGGTCGGGTCGCTGACGTTCTTCGACCTGATCTTCGTCCTGACCGCGGGCGGCCCCGGTGACGCCACCAGCGTGCTCGCCCTCGACATGTACCAGCGAGGCTTCATGTCCAACCAGATGGGCCCGGCCAGCGTGATCGCGGCACTGATCGTGCTGCTCGGCCTGGGACTCGCGCTGTTCCTGCGCAGACTCGGCGGCAGTACGACGGCCAGCCAGCAGGAAGGGGCATGACATGGCAGTCGCAACCAGTGGCACGACCACCGCGCCCCGGACGGTCAGCCGCCGTCCGAGCCGTGCCTACAAGCTGCTCCGGCTGAACTGGTTCGGCGGTCTGGCCGGCTGGATCTGGCTCGGCGTCGTGCTGATCCCGCTGTACTGGATCGTGGTCACCAGCTTCAAGGACCAGAGCGCGTACTTCACCCAGAACCCGTTCGCGCTGCCGGCCGAGCCGACCATGAACAACTACAAGCTGGTCGTCGAGTCGGACTTCCCGCGGTACTTCCTGAACAGCGTCATCGTCGCCGCGGGCACGATCGTCCCGGCGGTGGCAATCTCGTTCATGGCGGCGTACGCGATCATCCGTGGCGCCGGCAGCAAGTTCCTGGCCGGCGTCAACGGGCTGTTCCTGATGGGGCTGGCGATCCCGCTGCAGGCCACGATCATCCCGGTGTACCTGCTGATCATCCGGATGCACCTGTACGACAGCCTGCTGGCGCTGATCCTGCCGTCGATCGCGTTCTCGATCCCGCTGTCGGTGCTGGTGCTGACGAACTTCATCCGCGACGTACCAAAGGAACTGTTCGAGTCGATGCGGGTCGACGGCGCGACCGAGTGGAACATGCTGCGCAGTCTCGCACTGCCGCTGACCCGGCCCGCGCTCGTCACGGTCGGCATCTACAACGGCCTCGGCGTCTGGAACGGCTTCCTGCTCCCGCTGATCCTGACCCAGAGCCCCGACAAGCGCACGCTCCCGCTGGCACTGTGGACGTTCCAGGGCCAGTACAGCGTGAACGTCCCGGCGGTCCTCGCGTCGGTCGTGCTGACCACGCTGCCGATCGTCATTCTGTACGCCGTCAGCCGCAAGCAACTGCTCAGCGGCCTGACCGCGGGCTTCAGCCGGTAGCCCTCAGAGTCTCCTGCTCCGGGGACGGATCGCCCACGACGCGAGCGCCAGAACGGCGAACGCGGCGGGGGCGATCATCCCGGTGTACTGGTGTGTGGCGGCGTTCGACGCGGCCGCGCCGGCCATGTTGATCAGCACCCCGGCGTACGCCCACTCCTTCAGCCGCGGCAGCCGCGCCTGCTGGCGGCGTTCATCGACGCCGCCGAACGCGATCCCGCGCTCTCGCAACTGCACACCGACCTGACGAACCGCCGCCGCGAACCGCTGCTGACGGTGCTGCAGCGTGGTCGTGACCGCGGCGAGCTACCGCCGGACAGCGACCCCGAACTGACCACGGACCTGCTCACCAGTCCGTTCTTCTACCGTCATTTCGTTGCTCACCGCCACATTCCGCGGAGCATGATCACCGACGTGATCGCGCGCGTTCTGCAGCAGCGCTGAATTCGTCCGGGGATTGCCACCGGGCGCCGGAAAGAGTACCGTCAGGTGTTTGTGTCGGTACATGAAAAGAAGCCCTCTCCGGGGCTTCTGAATTCAGAATATCAGGTGATTCCGGCATTGACAAGAGTTTTGGGGGCAGCCGTGCTGGAGCAGGAGATCGCCGCAGAACAAGGCGAAGTGACGGACATGTACGAGCGGCTCGACGTACTGCGGGAGCAGGCACGGAGCGAGTTGGGACGGGTACAGGGCGAGAAAACCACCGGAACGGATCAGGCCTGGTCGGAACGCGAGTCGTTCACCGAGCTGTATTCCGGGCGGTTCTCGCAATTGTCGTCGGTGGAACGCGGATTGTGTTTCGGCCGGATCGACGAGATCGGCGGCGAGCGGTACCACATCGGCCGGATCGGGTTGTTCGACGACGACTACAACCCGCTGCTGATCGACTGGCGGACACCGGTCGCGCAGGTGTTCTACCGGGCCACCGCCGCCGCTCCGCTCGGCGTCAAGCGGCGGCGGCACATCAGGCTGCACGGCCGGACCGTGGTGGGTGTCGACGACGACCTGCTGGACGCCGACGCGATCGACGACGGCGAGCGCAGCACGCTGATCGGCGAGGCGGCGCTGCTCGCCTCACTCGGTGCGAACCGGACCGGCCGGATGAACGAGATCGTGGCGACGATCCAGTCGGAACAGGACGAGATCATCCGATCGGAGCTCCGCGGCGCACTGGTGGTGCAGGGCGGTCCGGGCACGGGCAAGACCGTCGTAGCGCTGCACCGGGCCGCGTACCTGCTCTACACGCATCGCGAGCAACTCGGGCGCTCCGGCGTACTGATCGTCGGGCCGAACACCACGTTCCTGCGCTACATCGACCAGGTCCTCCCCTCACTCGGCGAGAACGACGTCGTCCTGGCGACGATCGGCGAGCTGTTCCCGGGGGTCGTCGCGACCGCGCCGGAATCGGCCGAGGCCGCGCGGATCAAGGGCAGCCTCGCGATGGCCGAGGTGATCGACCGGGCGATCGCCGGCTTCCGGATCGTCCCGGCCGAGCCGATCCGGCTGAAGGTCGACCAGGACGAGCTGGTGCTCCGGCCGGCCACGATCCGCAAGGCGCAGCAGGCGGCGCTCTCGGCGCAGCCACTGCACAACCGGGCTCGCCCGCTCTTCGTCCGGCGAATTCTGGCGGCGCTCACCGATCAGGTGGTCCGCCGGATCGGACCGCAGTACGTCGGGGAGGCGGACGTCGAGGACCTTCAGCACGAGCTGTTCCAGGAGGATCAGGTCCTCGAGGTTCTCGACCGCCTGTGGCCCGAGCTCACGCCGCAACTACTGGTGTCGCTGTTGTTCTCGTCCGACGACCGGCTCGCGGCCGCGGCGCCGCATCTGACCCAGGCGGAGCGTTCCGCCGTACTGCGCCCGCTCGACGCCGACTGGACCCCGTCGGACGCCGCGCTGCTCGACGAGGCGGCCGAGCTGCTCGGCGACACCGCGGAGGTCGTGGTCGGGCGCAAGCGGCGTGCCGCCGAGGAAGCGGCGGCGGTCGAGGAGAGCCGGAAGTACGCATCCGGCGTGGTCGACATCGAGCTGACTGCCGAGCGGATCACGGTCGAGCCGTGGGAGATCGAGCAGTTCCGGGACCTGATCGCGCAGCGGACCCGCGTGTTCGCCCTGCCGGACCCGAGCGCCGCCAGTGTGGTGAACGACCGGTCGTGGCGGTTCGGCCACGTGATCGTCGACGAGGCTCAGGAACTGTCCGCGATGGATTGGCGGATGCTGATGCGGCGCTGCCCGCGCCGGTCGATGACGATCGTCGGCGACATCGCGCAGACCGGCTCGGCCGCCGGGGTCCGGTCCTGGGCGGAGCTGCTCGGCCACTACGCGCCCGGTCGCTGGCGGACCGCCGAGCTGACCGTGAACTACCGCACGCCGACCGAGATCATGGCCGTCGCCGCCGGCGTTCTCACCGCGATCGACCCGACCCGGAAACCGCCGGCCTCGGTCCGGGAGACCGGCGTCGAGCCGTACATCGATCCGGTGCCCGCGGCCGCGCTCACCGACGCTGTCCGGACCGCGATCACCTTCGAACGCAAGGAGCTCGGCGACGGCCGGCTCGCGGTGATCGTCCCGGCGGCGCGGTACGACGAGTTCGCGGCCGCACTGCCCGCGGTGGCCCACGGCCACGACCCGTCGGTCCTCGACGGCGCGGTCGCGCTGTACGACGTCGCGCAGTCGAAAGGGCTGGAGTTCGACACGGTGCTGATCGCCGATCCGGCCGGCATCGTCGCCGAGTCGGACCGCGGTCTGTCCGACCTCTACGTGGCGATCACCCGCGCGACCAAGCGGCTGGTTGTCCTCGGCAACCTCCCGGACGTGCTCAGACAGATTCCTGGGTCGCCTCCCAGCTGGCCAGGAGTTTGAACGCGTCGGCGGTGGCGCTGCCGGCGGGTGCGGTGTAGACGACCATGACCAGGCCGGGATCGGACGGGATGTCCATCGCCTGGAAGTCGAGCTCGAGGTCGCCGACGACCGGATGGTGCATGCGTTTGCGGCCGGAGCGGTGGAAGCGCACGTTGTGGGACGCCCACCGGGTCCGGAAGTCGTCGCTGCGGGTCGACAGCTCGCCGATCAGTTCGACGAACGCCTTGTCGTGCGGATTCTTCGCCGCCTGCAGCCGCAGGATCGCGGCGACGTCGTCGGCGGCGCGGCTCCAGTCCCCGAACAGGTCCCGCGCGGCCGGGTGGAGGAAGGTGAACCGGGCGATGTTCGGCCGCGGGTCGGCGAACATGTCGGCGTACAGCGCGCGGGCGAGGCTGTTCGCCGACAGAACATCGAGGCGGTCGTTGCGGATCTGTGCCGGTACGTCGGTGATCGCGTCCAGCACCTGCTGCAACTCGGGCCGCAGGCGTTTGGCCGGCGATCGCCGGCGGGCCGGCTGGGCATCAGCTTCGCGGGCGAGTGTGAACAGGTGGTCGCGTTCGGCCTCGTCGAGCTGCAGCGCCCGGGCCAGCGCCTCCAGGACACTGTCCGACGCACCGGCGAGGTTTCCGCGCTCCATCCGCACGTAGTAGTCCACCGAGACACCGGCCAGCAAGGCGACCTCCTCGCGGCGCAGCCCCTGCACGCGACGATTGCCGCCGTACGCGGGCAGACCGGCCTGCAGCGGAGTGAGCCGCGCACGCCGCGAGCTGAGGAACTCCTTGATCTCGGCCCGATGGTCCATGGCGTCCAGCCTACGATCCGGTCCCAGTAGGAGGGAGGCACTGGCAGTACCTGTAACAACAGGCACTGCCGCGAGGGCCCTCCGCCTCCTTCACTGGGGGCATGCGAGCTACCTACATCTACGGCGCCGGAGACGTGCGCGTCATCGACGTACCGGACCCGGCCGTTCAAGAACCCACCGACGCCGTGGTGCGCGTGACCCAGTCCTGCATCTGCGGTTCGGATCTGCACTCGTACCTTGACCTGCCCGCGACACCGGACGGGCGCACCATCGGCCATGAATTCGTGGGCGTCGTCGAGGACGTCGGACGGGACGTCACGACGATCCGGAAAGGCGATTTCGTCATCGCGCCGTTCGCCTGGTCGGACGGCACCTGCGACTTCTGCCGCGAAGGCCTGCACACGTCATGCCGGCACGGCGGCTTCTGGAACGCGAACGGCGTCGGCGGCGGCCAGGCGGAAGCGGTCCGGGTACCGCAAGCGGACGGCACACTGTTCGTTGTGCCCGGCGCGGTGGATCCCGCACTGCTTCCGTCGCTGCTGACGCTGTCCGACGTGTACGGGACCGGGTACCACGCCGCGCTCACGGGCCGCGTGTCGGCGCGGACCTCGGTCACGGTGATCGGCGACGGCGCGGTCGGCCTGCTCGCCGTCCTGTCCGCACGGCAACTCGGGGCCGAGCGCATCATCCTGATGGGCCGGCACAAGGACCGCACCGACCTCGGGGTCGAGTTCGGCGCCACGGACGTGGTCCCCGAGCGCGGAGCGGAAGGGATCGCGAAGGTCCGCGAACTCACCGGCGGCGACGGTACGCACGTAGTACTCGAGGCCGTCGGGCACTACCCGGCGTACGAACAGGCCGCCGGCTTGTCCGCCCAGGTGGTGTGATCAGCCGCGTCGGCGTCCCGCAGTACGAGCAACTGCCGCTCGGGTTCGGATTGTCCTTTTTGTCCAACATCACCCTGACCGGTGGCCCCGCACCGGCCCGCGCGTACATCGAGCGGTTGCTCCCCGGAATTCTCGACGGCACCGTTGCCCCCGGCAAAGTGTTCGACCGCACCCTCGACCTCACCGACGCCGCAGACGGCTACCGCGCAATGGACGACCGCACCGCCCTCAAGGTTCTGCTCCGCCCCTAGATGATTGATGCATGGCCTGGTCTGGATTCGGTGGTCGTAGGGTGGTGGAGCCGAGGACGCGTGTGGCGTGTGGCGTGTGGCGCGTGTCAGGTCGACAGGACGTCTCCCGTGCCAGAGGCCACAGCTGAGCGTGAATCAGACCCCGAACACACCCGCCCCGCACCACACGAACTGTCGAGCGTGCACACCTTCGGGCCGGGCATCAATCATCTAGGGCTCCCCCAGCGGGCGCGGCAGTGTGCGACTGTTCAGCCTGCCAGGGTGATCGATGTTGTTGCCTTGGCGAGCACCTTGGTGAGCAGAGCCCGGTCTGGCAGCCGGCCGCCGACGGTCAGCTCGACGTTCGGCGTTGTCATGCCCCACATTCCGAGGTACCGCGTGGCGACCCACCGCGTCGTCGATCCCTGCCGATACGTATAGACGAGCGTTGTCATCGTCAACGGTCCTTGGCCCGCGTTCATCGTGGTCGTGCGGCGGCTCAGGACCTTCAATCCCGGCGTACCCCGCAACGCGGCCTGTTTACGCTGCGCGGCGGCCGCGGTGCTGATCTCTTCCCGGAGGTTCATCCGGATCCGGATCATCCGCGGCGCCGTCCGGTCGGCGAACCGGTAGTGATCGGTCCCGAGCCGGATCGCCCGCCAGTTCTTCGGCAGTACCGCCGACGCGGCACAGCCGTACTCCGGATAACAGTTGAAGTACCGCGTCCCGAAGTACGGCGAGCTCACCGTACTCGCCGTACTCGCGCTCACCCCGGCCGAACGCGCGACCCCCGCGTTCGCCGCCGCCGACGCCGACGCCGACGACAACACTCCCGACAACACCATCGCCGCAACCCCGACGGCCGCGGTCCCTGCTCCCCAGCGCTTCATCCCCGGTTCCCCCTTGTCCCCGTGCTGCGTCTGATGGTGGTGTGACGCCGCGCTCCCCCGATCAGTTGGACAGGTACTGGTACTTCGTAGTGAAATCGTGACTACAGAGGGTGAGATCGTTGGGTGAATGTGTAAATTCCGTAACGAGGAGACTCCCGGAAGGCACCGTCCTCACGTAACCTGCCCAACCATGCACAGAGGCGAACGGCGGGCCAAGCGGCCCAACGTCGTGTGGTCGGTGTTCGTGTTCCTGGGGGTCAGCCTGCTCTCCGGAGCGCTGGTCGCGGGACTGGCGTTGCCGTTCGCGGGACTCGCCGGCGTCACCACGGCGAAGGCGCACGACACCGTCCAGTACCTGCCGCAGGACCTGCAGACGGCGCCGTTGGCGCAGAAGTCGATCATCCAGGACTCCGAGGGCAAGACGATCGCCACGCTGTATCAGCAGAACCGGACGCCGGTGACGCTGAAGCAGATCAGCCCGATCATGCTGAAGGCGATCGTCGCGATCGAGGACGACCGGTTCTACGAGCACGGCGCGCTCGACTTCAAGGGCACGCTCCGCGCGCTGCTGCGCAACCAGACCTCCGGCGGCGTCCAGCAGGGCGGCTCGAGCATCACCCAGCAGTACGTGAAGCTGAGCCTGATCAACAAGGCGCGCACACCCGAGGAGGTCCGGCAGGCCACCGCCGAGACCTATGAGCGCAAGATCGCCGAACTGCGCTACGCGATCGCGGTCGAGAAGGAAGTCAGCAAGAACGAGATCCTCAACCGCTACCTGAACCTCGCCTTCTTCGGCGACCGCTCGTACGGTATCGAGGCCGCGGCGATGCACTACTACGGCGTGCACGCGGCCAAGCTGAACCTGCCGCAGGCGGCGATGCTGGCCGGCCTGGTGAAGAACCCGACCGGCTACGACCCGATCGACAATCCGAAGCGCGCCAAGGCCCGCCGCGACGTCGTCCTGCGCCGGATGCAGGAACTGAACATCATCACCGCCAAGCAGGCCGCGGACGCGATCAAGACGCCGGTGATCGACCTGGCGAAGGTCCGGGTCATCCCGAGCGGCTGCGCGAACTCGACGTACCCGTTCTTCTGCGAGTACGTCGTCGCGAAACTGAAGGCGAACAACGCGTTCGGGAAGACTCCGGAGGAGCGCGAGAACTACATCGAGACCTCGGGCATCGTGGTCAAGACCTCGCTCGACCGGAAGGCGCAGGCCGCCGCCGACGCCGCGATCCGCAAGCATTCCAAGGCGACCGACCAGGTCGTTGCCGCGATCACCCTGGTCGAGCCCGGCACCGGTCTGGTGAAGGCGATGGCGCAGAGCCGGCAGTACGGCGCGAAGAAGGGTCAGACGGCGTACAACTACAACGTCGAGAAGTCCTACCCGGGCGGTTTCGGCGGGTTCCAGAACGGGTCGACGATGAAGGCCTTCACGATCGCCGCCGCGATCGGCAAGGGCGTGCCGACGACGTACCGGATCCGGTCACCGCAGACCATCAGCCTCGGCGGCCAGAACTTCAGTACCTGCAACGGTCCGACGTCGGTGGATTCGTACAACCCGAAGAACTCGACCAGGACGGTCATCGATCCGTCGATGGTGCAGGCGGCGAAGGCCTCGACCAACACCTACTTCCTGCAGTTGTCGCGACAGATCGGTCTGTGCCCGATCGCGACCGTCGCGGACAAGCTCGGCATGTACGACGCCCAGACGATGAAGCCGCTGGAGCAGGTCGTTTCGTTCACGCTCGGCTCGGCGGGTCTGATCACGCCGGTGATGCTGGCGAACGCCTACGCGACGTTCGCGGCCCGCGGGATGTACTGCAACCCGCAGATCATCACGTCGGTGACCTCGCTGAAGACCGGTAAGCCGATCCCGACCCCGGGGCCGAACTGCCACCGGGTGCTGTCGCCGAGCGTCGCGGACGGCGTCAACTACGTGCTGCAGGCGGTCATGGAGAAGGACGGCACCGGCGGCAAGCTGAAGTTCGGTACCAGCGACCTGGCCGGCAAGACCGGTACGACCGACGAGAACAAGGCGGTCTGGTTCGCCGGCTACACCTCGAAGCTGGCCGCCGCCTCGGTGGTCGCCGACGCCGACCCGCCCGCGAAGAACATGATCAACCAGATCTTCAACGGCAAGACGCTCCGGGACGCCTCGGGATCCGGCACCGCCGGGCCGATCTGGGAGGACGCGATGCGCGCCGCGCTGACCGGCCTGCCGACCACGAAGTTCGTCCGCCCCGACGACAAGATCATCCGCGGCGACGTGAAGGACCTGCCGTACCTCAAGGGCATGACCCCGGCGGACGCGGCCGCGAAACTCGCGTCGATGGGCTTCAAGACCCAGATGGACCACGGCCCGCGCGTCGACTCCGACGCCCCCGACGGCACGGTCGCCTGGACCAACCCGCGCCAGGAGGACGGCGCCCCCGAAGGCTCCACGGTCCTGCTCTACATCTCCAACGGCAGCAAGGCCAAGCCCACGCCGCCCCCGGTACCGCCCACGATCACACCGCCGGTCCCACCGGGCACTCCCCCGACCATCAAGCCCCCGCCCGGCTTCCCCACCTGTCCACCATGGGACCCGCGCTACCCCAAGTGCAAACGGGGCTGACTAGGCTGGGGGCCTACACCTAGTACTTGTGAAAGGACTCCCCCGTGAGTGTGGATGAGCTGGTCGGGCAGGTCGAGCGTGCGCGCCGGGATTACGAGGCGCTGGTGGCCGAGGGCCTGAAGCTGGATCTGACCCGGGGGAAGCCTTCGCCCAAGCAGCTCGACGCGGCGAACGGGGTGCTCAACCTGAGCGGTGACCCGGTCGGCGCGGACGGGACCGACCTGCGCAACTACGGCGGGCTGACCGGTCTGCCGGAGGTGCGGGCGATCTTCGCCCCGGACCTGCAGGTGCCGGTCGACCAGCTGGTCGCCGCCGGGAACTCGAGCCTCGAGCTGATGCACGACGCGATCGTGTTCGCGCTGCTCGGCACCGTCCCGGGCGCGGAGCAGCGCTGGGTCGACGTCGAGGGCATCACGTTCCTCTGCCCGGTGCCGGGGTACGACCGGCACTTCGGCATCTGCGAGCGGTACGGTATCAAGATGGTCCCGGTACCGATGACGCCCGACGGGCCGGACATGGACGTCGTCGAGCGGCTGGTCGCCGAGGACGCCTCGGTCAAGGGCATCTGGTGCGTGCCGAAGTACAGCAACCCCGACGGCACCGTGTACTCCGACGAGACGGTCCGCCGGCTCGCCGCGATGCCGACCGCGGCGCCGGACTTCCGGATCTTCTGGGACAACGCGTATGCCGTCCACCACCTGACCGACTCCCCCGCGCAGCTGGCCGACATCCTCGCGCTCAGCGCCGAGCACGGGAACGCGGACCGGCCGTTCGTCTTCGGCTCGAGCTCGAAGATCACCTTCGCCGGCGCCGGGGTGGCGTTCTTCGGCTCGTCGCCCGCGAACATCGAGTGGTGGCTGAGCCACACCGTCAAGCGCAGCATCGGCCCGGACAAGATCAACCAGCTCCGGCACGTGCAGTTCCTCCGCGACGCCGAGGGTCTGCGCGAGCACATGCGGACGCTGGCCGAGCTGATCCGGCCGAAGTTCGACGCCGTGGAGAAGATCCTCAGCGCCGAGCTGGGCGGCACCGGGCTCGCCACCTGGACGACACCGGCCGGCGGGTACTTCGTCAGCCTGCAGGTTCCGGAGGGCTGCGCCCGCGAGGTGGTCGCGAAGGCCAAGGCGGCCGGGATCGCGATCACGCCGGCCGGTGCGACGCACCCGTACGGCGACGACCCGACCGACTCGTTCATCCGGATCGCGCCGACGTTCCCGGAGCTGCCCGAGGTCGAGTCGGCGATGGTCGGCCTGGCCACCTGCGTCCGGCTGGTCGCGAGCGAGAAGCTGCTCGCTCAGCAGAACGCTCAGGCCTGAGGCAGGTCGAACAGCAAGCAGTTCGACGTTGCGTGGGCGAGGAGTTTGCCGCGGTCGTCGTACAGGTGCGCCTCGGCGACCGCCGTACGACGACCGCGGCTGATGATCCCGCCCTCGCACCGCAGCAGACCCGATGCGATCGTGACCGGCCGGACGAAGCGGGTCATCAGGTCGAGTGACGTGTAGCCGACCCCGGCCGGAAGCGTCGAATGCACGGTACAGCCGGCGGCGGTGTCGAGCAGGGTCGCGATGACGCCGCCGTGCACGGTGCCGAGCGGGTTGTAGTGGAACTCGGCCACCGGCATCAGCACGCTGACCTTGCCCTCCTCGACCTCGATCGCGGCACCGCCGACCAGGTGCAGGATCGGCGGCGCCGGCAGCAGGCCGTCGCGCATCGCCTGCAGCATCTCCAGCCCCGACGAGCGGCCGACCTGCGCCGCGGTCGCGGCCGGATCGCTCCAGGTGAAGGTCCGGCTCCTGGTGTCCTGCGCGGTCTGCAACTCCTGCTGGGTCATGGATCGAGCCTCACATCCGGACTTGGGTCTGTCAACGAGACCTAGCCCTCACTACGATGCGGCTATGAGCAGTACGACGTACAACCCGCTGGACTGGTCGGTGGACAACTGCCCGATCGGCCGGACCATGGAGATCCTCGGCGAGCGCTGGACGGTGGTGGTGCTGCGGGAGGTGTTCAGCGGCATCCGCCGGTTCGACGATCTGCGAGTCCGCACCGACATCCCCCGCCAGGTGCTGTCCAACCGGCTCGCGAAGCTGGTCGAGCACGACATCCTGCGTCGTACGCCGTACCGCGAACCGGGGGCGCGGCAGCGGTACGAGTACCGCCTGACCGAACGCGGCCTCGATCTGTACCCGATCCTGATCGCGATCCGCGACTGGGGCGACAAGTACCTGAGCGGACCCGAGGGGTCGCCGCTCACCGTCCACCACCGCGACTGCGGCTCACCGGTGCACACCGAACTGCACTGCGCCGCCGGCCATCCGGTGCGGTCCGCGCGGGACGCCGTACCGCGGCCCGGACCGGGGGCCCGGCGGCGCGCAAACGCTTGATTTGTTAGGGTTTCGGCCCCTCCTGCACCTACTGGTCGCGGCACCTCGGTAAGCTGCTGCCGCGACTGGGGGAGGAACAGTGAGGCAGTTCAACGCACCGCCCGGTTGGCCCGACCCGCCGACCGCCCGCTGGCGTCCCGACAAGGGCTGGCGCCCGCCGGAATCATGGCCGCCCGCACCCCGCGGATGGGCCTTCTGGGTCGACGAGGCCGGTCGCCCGGTCCGCGGCCCGATCGGCCGGTACGGCGGACCGAGCCGGGTGAAGGTCGGCGCGATCGCGGGCGTACCGCTGGCGCTGATCGCGCTGGTGCTGGCGAATCCGTTCGGCGACGGCAACGACACCGCAGGCACCGTACCGCTCTTCGGCCGGACCACTTCGCCGCCGGCGAGCGCGGCGGCCACGCCGACCACCGCGCCGTCGGGGACGCCCGGATCGGTCACTCCACAGCGGACCGAGGCGAGCCCGACCGCGAACGAGCCCACCGAGCGGCCGACATCCCCGACGTCAGCACCGCCGTCGAAGGCGACGTCCGCGCCGACCCAAGCGCCCACGACCACGCGGACCCAGCCGACCACGGCACGGGTGACCACGGCAACGGCGACCGCCGCACCGGCGACCACGACCGCCGTGACGTTCCGGTCGTGCGCCGAGGCCCGCGCGGCCGGTAAGGCGCCGCTGTACCGCGGCCAGCCTGGCTACTCGGCCGCACTGGACCACAACGGCGACGGCGTCGCCTGCGACCGCGGCAACTCCTGACCCCCGCCCGCTGCCGACTCAGCGGAACAGCAGCGGGCGGAACGCCGCCTGAACCTGGGCATTGCTGGGTGTGACAGCTCTGGTCCGGTCCCCGGAGTACCAGTTGCTGAGGTAGTACGGGCAGCTCTCACCGGAGATGCTCAACGTGGTGCTCAGCACGAGGCGAGCGGTCCGGAGCTCGTACACCCGCACCGGGACCGTCACCTTCCGGAAGGTCACCTGGGTCACCGGACCGTACGGGCTGTTCTCCGGAACGTACGGGCACGTCCTCGTCGCAGCACCGAGCCCCTCCTCCCCGGTGCAGACCACGATCTTCGCGCGATACGGATCGCTGAGTTTCCAGCCCGCCGGCAACTGGTCGATGTGGTCAGTACCTTCCCCGAGGAAGATCGCCGGGTTGTACCCCCGGCCGAACGGCTTGGCGCCGCTGTACCGCGCGGGCCTCGAGCAGTAGTCGCCGCTTGTGATCAGGTCACGGACGTTCTCGAGCTCGAGAGCAAGCACGGCCCGGGTGATGCCCGCGCGGGCGCGCGCCGACTGCTTGGCCTTGGGGTAACTGCTGACCAACCGCTGATATGTCGTGAGCGCCTTCTGCCATTCGTCCTGCGAGGCGTAGCTGTCCGCGCAGGCGAGCAAGGCGTTCGGCTCGATCCGCGCCACGACGGCGTTCCCACGGTCGAGCACGTTGTGGGTCAGCTTCCGCGCGCCCAGCCACGCCGTGAGATCGGTCTTCGGGCACGGCTTCATCGCCTGCAGGTCTTTGACGAACCGATCCATGGCGGCGCCCGCCGTTTGCTGGTGCCGTGGATCGCCCGCCACGTCGTCCAGGATCTCGTACGCTTCCCGGAGCGCCATGGTGTCGTTCTCCTGCGTCGCCGTGTAGAGCAAGCCCTCGGCGTTGCTCAGCGTGCCGCAGATCTCGGCGTCGCGGTCGCCGCGCTCCATCGCCCGTCCCGCGACGAGCCGGTCACCGAACCAGACCCTCCCCTGGGCCTGCACCACCTCGACGCACCTCCCCGCCTCGCGCGCCGCCGTCACCTCGTCCTCGACGGCGGCCGCGCCGCGTTTCAGGAAGATCGCGGTACCGACGACGGCGAGCGTGACCACGGCCGCGACGATGCGCTTCGGAATGCTCGACTTCCGATCGGACTTCCGGGCAGCCAGGAAGTACCCGTGCACCACCTGCAGCAGTCCCCAGCCGAGTAGGGCGAACTGGTACGCCGCATCCTTGCGCTGGTACATCAGCACGAGAAGTACCGTCGTACCCGCCAGGCCGAGGAACCCGAAGAACGGGCGGCGGGCCAGGAAGTAACCCAGGCCCAGCAACGAAGCGTTGCCCAGGGCAACGGCAGGCGGATCGTCAGTGCGCCGGCGCGGGGGTTTCGGCAGCGTCGGCGGCGGGCCCGGGTACGGCATGCCCTGCGGGGGCGGCAACTGCTGGAAGCTCATCGGCATCGCTCTCGCTCGCGGAGTGTCTCACCTCCACCCTGCCGCCGCTCACCTCCCCGCAAGGCCCGCTGACCGCTTCCTGTCACCCGACTCAGGCGAGGCGGATCGACTTCTTGTTCATGAACTCCTCGATGCCGGCGGGCCCGAGTTCGCGGCCGAGGCCGGAGCGTTTGATGCCGCCGAACGGGAGGTCGGCCTGGGATCCGCCGGCGCGGTTGATGTACACCATGCCCGCGTCGATCCGGTCGGCCACGCGACGGTTCCGCTCCGGGTCCGTGCCCCACACCGACGCGCCGAGCCCGAACGGCGTGTCGTTCGCGAGCTCGACTGCGTGGTCCTCGTCGTCCGCGCGGAAGACGATCACGACCGGCCCGAAGATCTCCTCGTAGTACGCATCCATGGCCGGAGTCACGTCGGTGAGCACCGTCGCCTCGAGGTACGCACCGGGTGTGATCCGCTTCCCGCCCGCGCGCAGCGTGGCGCCCTGCTCGACCGCCTTCGCGACCTGTGCGGCGACCTCGTCGGCGGCGGCGATCGAGGCGAGCGGCGGCAGCCTGGTCCCAGGGTCGGCCGGGTCACCGGGGACGTAGTACTCCGTCACACGCTTGACCAGGCGGTCGACGTACTCCTCGTAGATATCGGCGAGCACGATCATCCGCTTCGGCGCGTTACACGACTGACCGCAGTTGCGCATCCGCGCGGTCGCGGTCGCGTTCACCGTTTCGTCCAGGTCGTCGGTGTCGAGGACGATCAGCGGGTCGGAACCGCCCAGTTCGAGCACGGTCTTCTTCAGGTTCTTGCCGGCCTCCGCGGCGACCGCGATCCCGGCCTGTTCGCTGCCGGTCAGCGAGACGCCGGCGATCCGCGGGTCGGCGAGGATCGCGGGGATCTGCCGACTGGACGCGAACGTGTTCACGTACACATCCGCCGGTACGCCGGCCGCGTGCAGGATCTCCTCGATCGCGCGCGCGGACCGCGGGCAGATCGACGCGTGTTTGAGCAGGATCGTGTTGCCCAGCACGAGGTTCGGCGCGACGAACCGGGCGACCTGGTAGCAGGGGAAGTTCCACGGCATGATCCCGAGCAGCGCGCCGATCGGGCCCTTGGTGATGACCGCCTTGCCACCCCTGATGTCGATCGGTTCGTCAGCGAGCAGCGCCGGTCCGTGCTCGGCGTAGTACCGGAAGATGTCGACGACGATCCCGATCTCGCCGCGGCCCTCGTTGACCCGTTTGCCCATCTCCAGCGTCATGATCGCGGCCAGTTCGTCCGCCCGCTGTTCGAACAGATCCGCCGCTCGCGCGACGATCGCGGCGCGGTCCGACACCCGCCGCCGTCGCCAGTCCGGGTACGCCGCGTGCACCCGCCCGACCGCCGCCCGCACCTCCTCCTCCGTCGAGTTCGCCACTTCCTCCACCAACACCCCGCGCGCCGGATCGGTGACCGAGTACATGGGTAACCTCCATCCACATCAGAAGATGCCACCATACTGTATACAGTCTCCTCCCATGCTGTCTCCCGCCCAGTCGTTGGACGGCGCCAGCAGCGACCGTGTCGGCGACACGGGTGCGGTTGTGTCAGGGGTGTGGAGAGGGCATGCTCATGGCTGGTTCCCGTTGTGCCGCCCCTGTCCCGCCTCGTGATCGGATGCCCGCCCGTGTCTGAGCAACGGAAGTTACGTCGTGTTGTGCAATTGGTCGCCGTGCTGGCGGCCGTGTCGGTGCCATCGGTGGCGCTGGCTTCGCCGAGTGCTCCGCCGGATCCGGCGAACGCCTGGCAGTATCCGCACTGGCCGCAGCAGCAGCCCTGGCAGGAGTCGGGCCCGCAGGCCCGCGTCGCGAAGACCCTGTCGTCGGGGTTGCCGGGGCCGATCGACCCGCAGAACTGGAAGAACCCGGACCACATGACGTGGGACGACTACGTCAAACCACCGGGCACCGACTGGGCGAACCCCGACGTGAAGGGTTCGCAGCGCACGTTCAAGGGTGCGCTGGTGCTGCTCGACTACCCGAACCAGGACTTCGTCGTCACCCAGCCGAAGGGCTCGACGGTGTTCGGCAATCCGAGCGCGGCGGCGAACGGCGTACCGCGTGCCCAGGTCGCCACGTTCTACCGCGACTTCCTCAACAAGCCGCAGCCGCTGAACCACGGTCACACGCTGCACGAGTACTGGATGGAGGATTCCGGCGGCCGGTACGGCGTCGACCTCACCGCGTTCGGCCCGTACCGGCTGCCGGGCAAGTCGCACGAGTACGCGATGGAGTTCCAGGGCGGGGAGAGCTGCCCGGCCGGCGACAACTGCAACCGGAACATCCGTACCGACGGCAACGCGGCCTGGGTCGCCGATCAGGGTCCCGAGGTACCGGCCGGCTACGACTTCGTGTTCTTCCTCAGCGCCGGTCAGGACGAGTCGTCGACCTGGCAGGAGTTCGGGATGATGAAGTTCCCGACCAAGCAGGACGTCACCGACGACTTCGGCCCGCCGGACCCGGCGCTGCCGAACTGGTCGGACACCCGGTACGTCGACTGGACGTCCTGGGCGGCCGGCGCAGCAATCTGGCCGAACGCCGGCGGCGGCTCGTCGACGCAGGCGGAGAGCTCCGGGATGGGCGTGTTCGCGCACGAGTTCAGCCACATCCTCGGCATCGGCGACAACTACAACAACCCGTACGGCGTCCCGCCGCGGCGCTCGTACTCCGGCATCTGGGAGATGCTCAGCCGCGGCAGCTTCAACGGCCCGGGCGGTCCACACAGCCGCTGGATGATCCCGGCGACCGGTGGCGCGTCGATGGGCGCGCAACACATGCTGCGCAACAAGATCAAGCTGCAGATGGTCGACGAGCAGAACGTCCTGCGCCTGTCCCGCGAGGCGCTCGCGGGATCCGGCGTGGTGATCGCCAAGGTCAAGGCGCGCAGCGCGCAGCAGGGGTCCAAGGATCTGGCCGGCGTCAACGTCGAGCTCGGCGGCGCCGGCGATCTGAGCCCGTCGTGCAACCCGGCGGAGGATCCGATGTGCGACGGCGGCGGGTACCAGAACTACACCGTCGAGGTGGTCGACCGGATGGGTGCCGACTCGTTCACGCCGGATTCCGGCGTCCTGCTCGCGAAGACCAAGAACCAGGACCGTTCGCCGTTCGAGTGGGTGATCGACGCGAACCCGCAGGACATCAACATGACCGACTACGTGCTGCCCGACGGCACGAAGGTCCCGATCACGATCGGCGACTACCGCCAGCTGTCGGACGCGCTGTTCCACGCCGGGACGAACTCGGGCAGCGAGTACGAGTACACCGACACCGCGAACCGGCTGCACTTCTACATCACCGATGTGCACCGCGACGGCCAGGGCGTGCTGTTTTACACGGTCGCGATCCGTTCGCTCGACGGATCCGGTCCGCAGAAGCGCGGCGTACGGCTGCTGCCGACGGTCGCGAAGCCGGACCGCAACGGCGTCCAGACCTGCAGCTTCAAGCTGACCAACACCGGCAAGGCAGGGACGTCGTCCACGCAGCCCGAGGACGTCGCGCAGTACGTGCAGGGTGACGTCTACCGGCTGTCGGCCAAGAGCAACGGCTGGCCGATCGCCCTGCCGAACGCGCTCGCCACCGCGAACGCAGGCCAGCAGGTGACGGTCCCCGTCCACACCAAGGCGGGTGCCGGCCCGATCGGCAAGATCACCCTCACCGCGACCTCGGAGAGCGACCCGACCAAGTCAGCCAGCGCCACCTGCACCGCGATCAAGCGCTGAGTCCTGGAAGGCGTCAAGAGCCGACCGCAGAGCGCCGGGCGTCCATCCCAACCGGACGCCCGGCGCCGCGTGCAGGTACTCGACCACCCGATGGATGGCCCAGCCGTGGGCCTCGGCGAGGCCGGTGGCGATCCAGCGGAGGTACGGCGCTGTGGGGGCGACCGGATCGAGATCACCAGCGCTGTCGTGCGTGACGGTGAACATCGGGGCACCGCCGCGCTCCCCCAGCCGGACGACGGTCTCGTAGCGTCCAGGACCCATGGTGTGGGACTCCTCGACGTCCGGCAGCACCGACGCGACGTCCCGCGCGAACCGGCCGCCCGGCTCGCGGCGCATCTCCTGCGCCGCGACGTCGCCGACCTGATCCGGTGTCAGCAGGTACGCCCGCGCGGCGACCTGACCGGCCGTGGCCGGATCGAAGAGGGCCGAACCGCCGCCCCACACCGTGGAGGCCCCGGCGAACATCAGGCCGCCGGGGACGAGAGCTCGCTCCATCCGCGCGGGATCGCTGCGATCACGGCAGCCCGCATAGACGCGCGCACCGCCGACCGGGCGTCCGCCGGCGAGGTAACACCGGAACCGTCCGAGCGCGAGATTGGATCCGTAGGCGACGTACCAGACTCGCTTCATCGGACCTCTCAGACCGGCAGTGGCGGCTCCGTCAAGGCTTGCTCGGCCTCGGCGAGCACGATGCGGCAGGCATCACGATACCGCCGATCCGCCTCCTCCGCAGTGTCACCGACCGCGGTCAGGCCGAGGCGGCCGAGCTCCGTCAGGCAGCTGATCATGTGAAACACGACGCCGACCTGCCGCGACTGGTCGAAGTGCAGGCCGTGCCGGGCGACGATGTCGAAGACGTCCGACGGCATCAACCCCTTGAGCGCCTCCGCCTCGAAATGATCGGTGGCCACCAGGTGTTTCTGCTGCCCGAGCGGTGTCACGAACCGCGCGGAGTCCGGGTCGTAGCGCCCGTCGGTCAGGTACTGCAGCGTCAGGAACGGATGCGTCGTACCGCCGCGGCGCAGGTTCACCTCGATCGCATACGCCCGCCAGCCGGCGCCGTCCCGCACCACGACGAAGTCGACCGCGAACCGCCCGATCGCGCCGGTCGCCGCGAGCCGGCGGCCGATGGTCTCCGCGTGTGTCGTGATCACCCGGGCGTACTCGGGAGCGGCCGGGAACACACAGCCCAGGTAGGTCTGACCGCTCGCACCGCCGAGCAACTGGTCGTGCGTGGACATCAGCTCGACCTCGCCGCGGGGCGACACCCGGAGCTGGACGCTCGGGCTGCGCAGGTCCTCGCCGACGATCCGTTCCTCGACGATCCCGCCGCGGGCCGCGAACCTGGCGAGGTACACGTCGACCGGTGTCGACGCCGACTCGACGTCCATCTCCCGGATTCGCTGCAGTACCTCGTCCCGCTCCCGCGGTGTGCCGGGCGTCGGCAGTCCTTTCAGCCGTACGACGGCATTGCCGGTGCCGGACACGCCTTCGTTGAGCTTCACGATCACGCTGTCCATCGTGGGCCGCTGTGCGCGCAGTCCGAGTACGGCGTCGGCCAGGTTGTCCATCGTGTGCAGGTTCTCGATGCCGAGCGGATGCGGCACGCCCAGCTCGGCGAACAGCCGCCGGCTCCCGGTCTTCGAGCCGAGCGGGGCGAGCCGCGGGTCGGGTCCGTACATCGGGATGCCGAGACTCACCGCGAGGTCGCGTTCGCGCTCGGTGGTGTTGTACGGGACCAGGTGCGAGCGCATCCGGTTCGGGACCAGGTCGGCGATCCGTTGCAGCAGCCGCGGCCTGGCCAGCAGCTTCTCGCTCAGCGAGATCGGCCGCGCGTCGTTGACCGAGATCAGGGTGAGCCGGGCGCGGGCGTGGCTCGGGATCGCGCCGGGCAGCAGTGCGAGGTAGTACTCGACGGTCTCGGGCGCGATCGGCATCGAGGTCACGTACACCATCCGCAACCGCGGCTCACGCAGCAGGATCAGCATGAACAGGAAGCGTTCCTCGTACGCCTGCATGTCCGTCCCGGTCCAGCCGGCGTCGAGTTCGTCCAGCGTGATCGACGGAACGACGACGACCGACTCGTCGTCGTGATTGCGCCGCATGGCGTCCCAGACGCCCGCCATCCGGGTTTGCAGCCGATCGAACACCTCGTACCGCTCGGCTTCGCTCATCGCCGACAAGCCACTCATACCGCACCCCACCCTCGCGGCCTTCCCCTGCTCCCCCAGGCCGCGCTGGTCCCAGTGTGCTGCCGAAGACCGGGGAGGGCAATTCGTCTTCCGTCGGTTAAACGTTCACCGTAGGGTGCCGGAGACGCAGTTCCGGTGTTCCAGGCTCCATCCGCCCCGACAAGGAGACTCACATGCCACAGGTCAATCGCCGGAGGTTCCTGCAGCTGGCCGGTGCGTCGGCCGCGTTCGCCGCGATGGCGAACAGCATCGAGCGCGCCGCCGCGATTCCCGCCCACCGCCGGTTCGGCAGCATCCGGGACGTCGAGCACATCGTCGTCCTGATGCAGGAGAACCGCTCGTTCGACCACTACTTCGGCAGTCTGAACGGCGTCCGCGGGTTCGGCGACCCACGGCCGGTGACGCTGCCCAGCGGACAGTCCGTGTGGCATCAGCGGAGCACCGCCGGGAAGGAGACGCTTCCGTTCCGCCCGGAGGCCGACAACCTCGGTCTGCAGTTCATCCAGGACCTCGCGCACGACTGGTCCGACGCGCACGAAGCCGTCAACAACGGCCGGTACGACCGGTGGATCCCGGCGAAGACCGCGACCACAATGGCGTACCTGACCCGCGAGGACATCCCGTTCCACTACGCGCTCGCGGACAGGTTCACCGTGTGCGACGCGTACCACTGCTCGTTTCTGGGCTCCACCGATCCGAACCGCTACTACCTGTGGTCCGGCTACACGGGCAACGACGGCACCGGCGGCGGCCCGGTCCTCGGCAACGACGAGGCCGGCTACGGGTGGACGACGTACCCGGAACGGCTCGAGCAGGCCGGTGTGTCGTGGAAGATCTACCAGGACATCGGCGACGGGCTCGACGGCGATCACGGATGGGGGTGGATCGACGACGCGTACCGCGGCAACTACGGCGACAACTCCCTGCTGTACTTCGACAACTACCGCAACGCCCAGCCCGGGAACCCGCTGTACGACAAGGCCCGCACCGGCACGAACGCGAAGGCCGGCGAGAGCCTGTTCGCGCACCTGACCGCCGACGTGAAGGCGGACCGGCTCCCGCAGATCTCGTGGCTCGCAGCGCCGGAGGCGTTCACCGAGCACCCGAACTGGCCGGCCAACTACGGCGCCTGGTACATCTCGCAGGTCCTCGACGCACTGACCGCGAATCCCGATGTGTGGAGCAAGACCGCCCTGTTCATCACCTACGACGAGAACGACGGCTTCTTCGACCACGTCGTACCGCCGTATCCGCCGATGAACGCGAACCAGGGACTGTCGACCGTCGACGTCGGCCCGGACCTCTACACCGGCAGCAAGGCGGCGCACGGCGCGTACGGCCTGGGGCAGCGGGTGCCGATGCTCGTGGTGTCACCGTGGAGCACCGGCGGGTACACCTGCTCGGAGGTGTTCGACCACACGTCGATCATCCGCTTCATGGAGCGCCGGTTCAGTGTGCGCGAGCCGAACATCTCGCCGTGGCGCCGCGCGGTGTGCGGTGATCTCACGTCCGCGTTCGATTTCGGTACGTCGGCCACCCGGCCGCCGCGGCTGCCCGACACCAGTTCGTACGAGCCGCCGGACCGCGAGCGGCACCCGGACTACGTACCGACGCCACCCGCGGTCGGCCGGCTGCCCGCGCAGGAACGCGGTTCCCGGCGGACCCGTCCGTTGCCGTACGCCCCGATCGTCGACGGCACCGTTGCCGCCGGCAAATACCAGCTGACCTTCGGGTCCGGAGCACGGGCCGGCGCCCAGTTCCTGGTCACGTCCGCGAACCGCACCGACGGCCCGTGGACGTACACGACCGAGGCCGGCAAGACCGTCGCGGACAGCTGGAACCCGATCTACTCCGGCGGCAGCACCGACCTCACCGTGCACGGCCCGAACGGCTTCCTGCGCACCTTCAAAGGCGACCCCGCGACCGGCCTCGAACTCACCGCCCGCGAGAACGCCCACACCGGCGACCTCGACCTCAGCATCACGAGCGACACGCCCCGCCGGATCAGGATCACCGACGCGTACGCCGGTACCGCTCACGAGGTCGACGTACCGCAGGGCACCAGCACCCGCACGATCCCGACCACCGACCATTGGTACGACGTCGCAGTCACCACCGACACCGACCCCGCCTACGAACGCCGACTGGCCGGCCACGTCGAAACCGGCGCGCCGGGCGTCAGCGATCCCGCCATCACCACGGTTCAGGTCAGCACCGCGAGTCCGGCGAGGCCGAGATAGACGCCTCCGGTGGTCAGTGAAATACCTCGCTGGGGCTGGGCCGCCGCGGCGGACGGATGTCGGACGTGACCACCGACCACTGCGACGCGATCGTCGAACGGCTCCGCGGCGAACTCGGCCTCGGGTCGCCGATCGGCTGATGGCGGCCGGCCGGCAACTCACGCAGCAGGAACTGATGGCCGAGGCGCTGGCGCTGCCGACGCCGACCGACCGGCCGCTCAGCAGCCGCGAGCTCGAGGTCGCCGAGCTGGTCGGCCAAGGCCTCGGCAACGACCAGATCGCCGAGACCTTGACGATCTCCCGCCGGACGGTCGAATCCCATCTCGAGCACATCCGCATCAAACTGGACCTGAACAGCCGCTACGAGATCATCACCTGGGCCCTCTCGAAGCAGCTGACGCGATCCGGGTGATCACGGATGCGCGGGTCACCGGCGCCCGCGCACGCTGGGGTCATGAGCGAGTACCTTTTCGACACCGGCAGCGAACTCGGCCACCATCACCTCGATCAACTCGGCAAACTGCTCGACGCCCCGACGACCTGGCGGCTGCGGACGCTCGGCCTGCGCCCGGATCTGCGCTGTCTGGAGCTCGGTGCGGGCAGCGGGTCGATCGCGAACTGGCTGGCCGCCCGCACGCGTGAAGTCGTTGCCGTCGACATCGACACGACGCAGTTGCAGGACGTTGCGCCCGGCGTCCAGGTGCACCGCCACGACCTGCGCGACGGTCTCCCGGTGGACGGTCCGTTCGATCTGATCCACGCCCGGCTGCTGCTCCTCCACCTGCCCGAGCGCGGCACCGGCGGCTGCCTGCTGCACCACAACCTCAACGAGCAGGCGGAGCCGCTCCTGCTCGCCGCCGGCGCCACGCCGGCCGAGCTGACCCGCTACCGCGCTCTGATGCTGGACCCGCGCTTCCGGGCGTGGTTCTACGAACTGCTGTACACCAACGCCCGGAAGCCGGCCTAGATGATCGGTGCCTCCGGCTTGGTGCTGTCACCCGGGGTGGCGTCGTCGACGTTCTCCAACTCGTCGACGGCGATCCGGCTGGTCCAGCGCAGGTCCGGGTCGGGCTGCGGGATCGAGTCGAGCAGCAGCTTGGTGTACGGGTGCTCCGGCTCGTGCATCACCGAGGAGACCGGTCCGCGCTCGACGATCTGGCCCTTGGTGATGACCATCACCTCACCGCCGAGGTAGTACACCGTGGACAGGTCGTGGGTGATGAACAGCGTCGTCATCCCGTGCTCACGCTGGAAGTCGAGCAGGATGTCCAGGAAGTGCTTGCGTACCTGGGCGTCCAGCATCGACACCGGCTCGTCGGCGATGATGAACGACGGCCGCAGCATGTGCACCCGGGCCAGCATGATCCGCTGCCGCTGCCCGCCGGACAGCTGGTGCGGATACCGGCCGAGGACGTTCTCCGGCTCCAGTCGGACCGCCCGCAGCGACTCCTCGATCAGCGCGAGGCCCTTCTCGCGGGTGTCTGCGAGCTTGAACTTCTTCACCGCCTTCCAGAGTGCGCGGTCCACCCGGTAGAACGGGTTGAAGATCGCGTACGGGTCCTGGAAGACCGGCTGCACGTCGCGCCGGTACTCGTCGTACTCGGCGCGGCTCAGTTTGAAGATGTCCTTGCCGCCGTACAGCACCTGTCCCTCGGTCGGCTTCTGCAGGCCGAGCACGTTGCGGGCGATCGTGCTCTTCCCACTGCCGCTCTGCCCGACCAGACTGACGATCTGCGGCGGCGACGCGGCCAGTGTGAAGCTCACGTCGTCGACCGCGGTCAGGTACCCGCCGGCCAGCCCACGGGCGTGGAATCGTTGCTGTACGCCACGAAGTTCGAGTTCCGACTTCACGACGCCCTCCTTCCGACCTGCGGGATCGACTCGATCAGCTGCCGGGTGTACGCGTCCTGCG
Organism: Kribbella sp. NPDC048915; assembly: GCF_040649595.1. Classification (NCBI taxonomy): domain Bacteria; kingdom Bacillati; phylum Actinomycetota; class Actinomycetes; order Propionibacteriales; family Kribbellaceae; genus Kribbella; species Kribbella sp. NPDC048915. Next base: position 68,600 of record NZ_JBEZFT010000028.1, read on the forward strand.
GGTTCTTGAAGACCTGCCGGACGTCGCCCACCTCGACCAGCTCACCCTCGTACATGACGGCGACCCGGTCGGCCAGCTGAGCGTGCACACCCATGTCGTGCGAGATCACCATCAGCGTGACACCGAAGTCGGTGCGCAGGTCCGCCAGCGACTGCAGGATGACCCGCTGGATGGTCACGTCGAGCGCGGTGGTCGGCTCGTCCGCGATCACCAGGTCCGGCTCGAGCGCGACCGCGATCGCCATCAGCACCCGCTGTTTCATTCCGCCGGACAGCTCGTGCGGGAACATCCGCGCCACCCGCGCCTCCAGGCCCACCTGGCCGAGCAGCCGCGGGATCAGCTCGCCGAGCGAGCTCTTCCGCTGCGGCGCGTGCTCGAGGATCACGTCCTTGAACTGGTCTTCGATCCGCATCACCGGGTTGAGCGAGCTCATCGAGCCCTGCGGCAGGTACGACAGCGCACTCCACCGCAGCACCCGGAGCTGCTCGCCGTGCACCTTCATCAGGTCCACCGGCGAGCGGCCGCCCGGGTAGAACATCGCCGAGCCGCCGACCACCTTGCCCGGCGACTTCAGCAGCCGCAGCAGCGCGACCGCGAGCGTGCTCTTCCCGCTGCCGGACTCGCCGGCGATGCCGAGGATCTCACCGCGCCGGACATCCAGGTCGATGCCGCGCACCGCCTTCACGTCGCCGCGGCTCGTGGAGTACGCGACCTCGAGTCCCTTGACCTCCAGGACGTTCTCGGAGTCCTTCACCACCGGGTCCTTACTCACCGGCCACTCCCCTCAGCCGCGGGTTGTAGACCTCTTCCAACCCGATGTTCACCATGTTGAGTGCCGCGAACAGCAGCGTCAGCAGCACGATCGGGACCACGAACATCGGCCAGGCACCGAGGGTCAGCGCACCGGTCGTGATCGCGTTGAAGATGATCTGGCCGAGGTCGATGACACCGCCCGGGCCGAGACCGATCACCTCCAGGCCGACCAGGCCGAAGATCGCGCCGAGCGCCGAGGACGCGAACCCGACGCCGATGAACGGCAGCAGGTTCGGCAGCAGCTCGGTCACGATGATCTCCAGGTCGCGGGCCTTGGTCACCCGCGCCAGGTCGACGTACGGCCGGGTCCGCAGGCTCAGCACCTGCGACCGGATCGTCTTGGCCGCGAACGGCCAGGAGAAGATCGAGATCATCACGCCGACCTGGAACAGGCTGACGTTCTTCGCGTACGCCGACAGCGCGATCAGCAGCGGGAACGTCGGGATGACCAGCAGGATGCCGGTGAACGTCGACAGCACGCCGTCGATCCAGCCGCCCTTGTAGCCGGCCACGAACGCGACGATGACGCCGACGACGGTCGAGATCACCCCGGCGATCGCACCGATCTGGAGCGACACCGACAGCGCCTTGATCACCATCGCGAACACGTCCCGGCCGAACTGGTCGGTGCCGAGCAGGTGACCAGGCCCGGGGACCAGCCATTTCTCGTAGGCCGCCACCTCGATCGGGTTCTCGCCGCCGCCGATCGCCTTCACGATCAGCGGACTGAACAACGCCACCAGGATCATCACCGCGAGGATCAGCAACCCGGTCGCCAGGCGCCGGCTGTTGCGGATCGTTCGCAGTACCGCGGTCAGTAGTCTCATCGGCATCACTTCCAGTACTTGACCCGCGGGTCGAGCAGCGGGAGCAGGAGGTCGAGGAGGAGTACGGCGGTGAGCACCGAGAAGATCGCGATGTCGGTGACGCCGAGGATCGTGTTGAAGTCGAGCTGCTGGATCGCCGTGACCAGCGTGGTGCCCAGCCCCGGATAGTTGAACAGTTGCTCGACCAGGACGTTGCCGTTGAAGATGAAGCCCAGCGAGATGCCGAACGCGGTGATCTGCGGCAGGTAGCAGTTCCGCAGCGCGTACCGGGTCAGGATCCGCCAGCCCTTCAGGCCCTTCGCCTCGGCGTACACCAGGTAGTCCTCACCGAGCACCGGGACCATCAGCATCCGGGTGGACAGGATCCAGCTGAACGTCCCGATGATCACGATCGACAGACCGGGCAGCAACCCGTACTTGAGCACGCTGCCGATGAAGGCCAGCGATATCCCCGGCGTGATGTTCGAGTCGTACGCCGATCTGGCCGGCAGCACGCCCATCGTGTACGCGAAGACGTACACCAGGATCAGCGCGACGAAGAAGTACGGCACGTGCGACAGTGCGATCGACAGGTTGGTCGCGATCGCGGAGCCGATCTTGCCGCGTCGCCAGCCGGCGATCGCGCCGATGACCACGCCGAGGATCCAGGCCAGCACGGCGGAGATGCCGAGCAGGCCGATGGTCCACGGCAGCGAGCGCAGGATCACGTCCTGGGCCGGCGTCGGATAGCTGATCAGACTCGGCCCGAGATCGCCGTGCAGGACCAGCTTCTCCATGTATTTCAGGTACTGCGAGAAGATGTTGCCGGTCAGGCCGAATTCCTGCTGGTAGCGGGCGATCAGTTCCTGACTGGCCTGCGCGTTGTAGATGTAGTTCTGCTGCAGGGTCTGGATCAGCGTCTGGATCGGGTCACCAGGCATCAGGCGGAAGAAGAAGAACGCGATCGTCAGCGCGCCCCACAGCTCCACCAGATACAGCCCGAACCGCCGGATCGCGTACGCCGCCAGCGGATGCCTCGACAGCCAGGCCCGCACCCCGGTCCGGGGTGCGGGGTCCTGGCGCTTTTCGACAGCTACCGCAGGCGGGGCTTCCGCCGTCACGCCGGAGCCTTCTGGCCGGTGGGCTGGATCTTGCCGAGCACCAGAGCGAAGTGCGGCCACCAGTTCAACGGCACTTCGTACAGGTTGTCGTCGGTCGGCCAGTCCTTCCAGAAGGTGTTGTTGAAGAACTGCGGATAACCGGTCTGGATCACCGGGATCAGCGGCAGCTTCTGGAAGTAGATCTCCAGCGCCTGCTTCAGCAGCGGCTTGGCCTCCTCGCTCTCCGGGTCCAGCCCGGACAGCTTCTTGGAGATCGCGTCGAACGCCGGGTCGCGGAAGCGCATCTTGTTCCGACCGGCCGCGTTCTTGCCGATCGGCTTGGCCTTGTCGCTCTCCCAGTCGGTGTACAGCTGCTCGGGGTCGATCGCGAACCCGGCCCAGCTGGAGTCGATGTCGTACTCACCACGCTGGAACTTCTCGTCGTGCACGCTGCCGGACAGGCTGCGCAGCGTGCAGTTCACGCCGATCTTCGCCAGATCGGTCTTCAGCACGTTCGCAATCGCGTACTCGTCCTTGTCGACCTGGGCGGGCGTGATGATCTCGAGGTTGATCTCCTTGCCCTTGTACATCCGCTTGCCGGCCGCGTTCTTCGGCGCGATCTCGTCCAGCAGCTGGGTCGCCTTGTCCAGGTTGTACTCGAACTTGTACTTCTCCGCGAGCTCGTCGTCCTTCCACTTGTCGTTGGTCGGGTAGTCGGCCCACGGGTAGATCGCGGGCGGCACCTCGACCTGCCAGACCGACTTCCCGATCTTCTCCCGGTCCAGCGCGTAGTTGATCGCCCAGCGCATCTTCGGCTCCGCGATCACGCCGCGCGACGGGTCGGCGTTCAGCCACAGCACCCGCGGGTTCGGGTCGTGGAACTGGGTGGTGACCAGGTTCGGGTAGCCGGAGTTGGACAGCTGCTTGGCGTGCTGGGCGTCGATCGAGCCGACGTCGAACTCGGCCCGCTCGAAGGCCAGCGACGCCTGGTCGAGCTGCTTCGACGTGCTCTGGAAGATCACGTACTGCGGCTTGACGTCGAGCTTGTCCTTGTTCCAGTAGTTCGGGTCCTTCTCCCAGACGAACATCTTCTGGTTCCGGATCGCCTGCTTGAGCTTGTACGGGCCCGACCGGACCGGCGGGTTGTCCTTGTACTTGGTCGGGTCCTGACCCTTCCAGACGTGCTCGGGCATGATGTTGTTCGGCGCGCCCGCGATCGCCGCGATGAAGTTGTAGTGGAAGCGCGGCGTCGGCTTCAGGAACTTCACCACCGCGGTGTGCGGGTCCGGAACCTCGACGTCCTTGACGAACTCCTTCAGGTCACCGCCGCCGCCGAACAGGTCCGGGCGGTCCTTGAGCATCATCACGGTGAACTTGAAGTCGTTCGCACCGAGCGGCTTGCCGTCGTTCCAGTGCGCCTTCTCGTCGAACTTCAGGGTCAGCTCGGAGTGGTCGTCGTTGTACTTGTACTCCGTCGCCAGCCAGGGCGTGAGCTTGCCGGTGGCGAAGCTCAGGTAGAACAGCGGCTCGGTGGCCAGCTCGACGCCGGCACCGCCCGGGGATCCGTTCGGGATCATGCCGTTGAAGCTGTCGAACACGGTGTACTCGACCTGGCCGACGATCACCGACTGCTCGCGCGGGACCGGGATGTTGGCCTTGCCGATCTGGATGGACTTGGTCGCCGCCGGCTTGTCGTTGCCGGCGGGCTTGTCGGAGTAGGAGCCACCGCCGGAACAGGCGGTGAGGAAGGCAGTCATCGCGGCCGCGGCTCCCGCTCCGATCACGCCACGGCGACTCAACTGGTACCGGACGACATCTTCGACATCTTCGTAGGCTTCGAACTGCGGGCGCGGCGCGTCATTCATGATGAATGTCACCTCACTTTGCGTTGCGTGGACAGGCCGGTCACGGACCGAGAGGTGCCACGGACTATATGGAGCGTTGACAACGTTGACAAGAGTTCATTGCCACGTTGAAGCCGGGCCGTCATATCCGCAGATCACTCGATATATCAAGCTATGACAACGTTGCTCGCTCTGTGTGACACCCGTAGGCGGAAACGATTCCAACCGTGGTCACAGCGCGTAGACCTCGGGGCTGCCGGCACGCGCCGGGTCAGTCGTATATCGAATCGATCAAGAGTTCTGTGGTCCGGACCGGTTCGTTCAGTACGGCGCGGATCACGTGCCGCCGGTCCCACCGGCCGCAGGCCCACGCGAGCGCTTTCGCCAGGCCGTCGAAGGTCGCCGCGTGCGGCGCGCCGTCGGCGTCCACCCACCACGAGACCTCGACGCCGTCCACGGTGAGCTCCTCGTGCTCCCACCACGACGCCGGCACCTCGGGCACCAGCGCGCGCACCTCGGGCGGCACGTCGGCCGGCGTCCCCGCGCCGTCGATCTTGCCGTCGGCAACCTCCTGCGCGAGCGGTACGTCGAACAGGTCGCTGAGCCCGTCCGCCGCGGCCCCCGACCCGATCACGAAGTCGCCGAGGTCGTCGCGCTGCACCCACATCGGCCCGTCGACCACAACCGCGCGATCCGGCGTGGTCATTCGGGTCACCCCGTCCTCGCCGAGCACGCGGACCCGCTGCGGCGGGTCGTTCGGGAACAGCGCGAGCGTGCCGAGCCGCTCCCACAGCCGCAGGATGGTCGCCACGTCCACCGCACGCACGGGATCGGCGAGTCGCTCGAGGACCAGCGCGATCCCATCGGCGTCGAGGTCGCCGACCGCGCGGACCAGACCGACCGCCGTCCGCACCTCGGGATCGAGCTCGGCGGTCCAGGCGGGTGCTTCGTCGAGGAACGTCGCCAGCACCGGCTCGGCGTCCGGGTCGGCCCGGCCGGCGAGCGGTTCGCCGTCGTCCAGCAGGACGTGCTCGCGGATCCACCAGGCTGCGTACGACGGAACGCCGTGCGGCCGGTCGTCCGGGCCGACAACGCGCACCTGGGCGACCAGCGCGGGGCGCAGTTCGGGATCGGATCCCAGCATCTGCAGCACCTGCGGCCACTTGTCGCCGGTGATCCAGTCGAGATCGCGGATCGCGACCAGCTCGCCGACCGTGGCGCCGTACGGCGATCCGTCGGGCGCGACGTCGTACACCCAGTCCTCGATCCCGTCGAGGTCCTGGAGCGCTTCGGGCAGTTCGTCGAGCGTGACCTCGGACGCGGCGACGATGCCGAGTGCGGTGAGCACGCCGACGGCGCGGAGGGCGGGCAGGCCGTAGCGTTCGACGAGGTCGGGTGCGACCGGTGCGACTTCGTCGGCGTCGAGGATCGCCTGGGCGTCGGATCCTTCCACCACCAGGGCGTTCGCGGGGACCAACTCGCCGTCGGTGTCGCGGAGTGTCAGGTCGGACAGCCACCACAGTCCGTCCGCCTGGGCGGGGTCGGCGGCGACCAGACTGAGGACGGCGTGGGCGATCGCGTCCGGGTCGTCCGCGTCGGCGGAGTGCTCGATCGCGGACCGTACGGCGCTGTCCTCGAGCAGCGACCGCGGTGTCGCCGGGATCGCGCCCAGCCGCTCGAGGACCGGGTCGGCCGCTTCCGGGTGCACCACGCGGACGCCGTACTCCCCGAAGGTCGCGAGCGTGTCCACCGGGATCTCGGCGCCGGGCAGCAACACCCCGCGGGCGCCGCGCACCAACCGTCCGTCGGCGAGTGGCACCGGCAGCGTGCCGAGCGCCTCGCGGATCAGCGGGTCGGTGGTCATCGTCGAGAGCGCGCCGTACAGGGTGCGCCACCAGCTCGGCGGCTGCGCTCCCCCGAGCTGATCCACCACCTCTTCGAGCTCGACCCGCCGTACGCCGAGGGCATCCAGCGCGAGCCGATCCGCGCGGCGTGCGTGGACGAGCCCTGGCACCAGGGGTGCAAGCACGTCGATGAACGCCTGGTCGGCACCCTCCACCACGACCGCGTCGACCGGGCGGAGCATTCTGCCGTCGAGTCCACGCAGGAGCGGTACGCCGGGCAGCGCGGACCGGATCGCGTCGCGCAGCATGCGGTCCAGTGCGCCCGCCGCGAGCCCGGTCGGTACGAGGTGGAGTACGTCGTCTCCTACCGCAGCGCGCTCGCGCAGCAGGTCGGCGTACGCGGTCGCTGCTTCCTGGACGAGGCGATCGGTCAGCGGGCCTTTCGCCACGTGGCGCCGGGTGGAGTCCAGTGGGAAGGTTGCCAACAGCAACGACGGGAGCGAGAGCGGCTCGTCGGTGGGTGTCGGTGCATGGACGACGCCGGGCAGTTCGGTCTGCGGACTGCGCGGCACCGCCCAGACGACGGACCAGTTCGGTCTGCTGCGTTCCTCCGTCGGGCGGTCGGCCAGCAGTTGCTCGCGTTCGGCGGCGTCGAGGGTGCCACTGACGCGGTGGATCCACCACCGGGAGTCGACATCCTCCAGAACGCGGCGGCCGTCGCCGGTCTCGATCTCGATCCGTGCGAGCCCTGGGAGCGCCAGCAGGAGCGCATCATCGGCTTGGTCGAGCAGGCGCCGTACCAGCGCCGCGGCTGCTTCGTCGCGCAGCGGCAGGATGACGGCGGTGTCGTACCCCGCCGGCGGTTCGCCTTCGGCCGCGAACGGCAGCCGCAGGACCGGCACCTGGCCGTCGCGGCGGCGCAGTTCGGTGTCGAGCGCGGGTTCGCCGAGCGCCGCGATCGCCGCGGCGGTGTCGGCCTTGGAGAACCGTACTCCCCCGGTCCGGGACAGGACGACGGGCTCGTCGGTCACCGCGAGAACGGCGGAGAAGCCGACGCCGAACCGCCCGACCGCTGTCTCCGCGTCGCGTTTCGCCGAGGCCCGCAGCGTCGCCAGTGACTCGACACCTTCCGCGGTCAGCGAGGCGCCGGTGTTGGCGACGACGAGCGTGTGGTCGCGGAACTCGTACAGCACGCGCCCCGGCGTACCGGCGCGCGCGGCCGCGTCCGCGGCGTTCTGCGCGAGCTCGACCATCAGGCGGTCGACGTACCCGCCGAGCGCGAGCTCTTCCTCGGCGTTGGCGTCCTCGCGGAACCGGACGGGCGCCGCGGCCCAGCCGGCCAGCACGCGCTCCCGGATCCCGGCCGTCCCGAACATGTCGTCGTTCACCGTTGGCAGTATGCCCTGGTTGGCCGCCCGGAGCCGTCTATCGTGGTGCGGTGATCGCTTCCGGCAGTCGATACGTCGCCCTCGGCAGCTCGTTCGCGGCGGGACCGGGCATCAGCCCGATCGTCGACGCCCCGGCCGGCCGCTCGGGCAACAACTACGCGCACCTGGTCGCGCAGGAGCTCGGGCTCGACCTCGTCGACGTCTCGTACTCCGGCGCCACCACGGCCCACGTGCTGGACACCCCACAGGACGCGGCGCCTCCGCAGCTCGATTCGGTCACCGCGGACACCGCCCTGGTCACGATCACGGTCGGCGGGAACGACCTCGAGTACGTCGGCACGTTCCTGCGCGGGAGCTTCCTCAACACGGTCGCGAAACCCGCGACGATCCTCGGCCGCCGGTTCGCGAACCGGATCCGCGCGCGGGTCAGCTACCTCAAGGACACGGCGTCGTACGGCGCCGTCACCGAGTCGCTGACCACCGTGGTGGAGCAGACGCGGCAGCGGGCGCCGGAGGCGCGGATCCTGCTCGTCGACTACCTCAGCCTGGTTGGGCCGGCGACCCGACCGCGGATCGACGTACCGCTGAACGAGGAACAGCTGCCGAGCATCGCCCTGCTGGCGGACGGGCTGGCGGAGGCGTTCGCGAAGGCGGCCGCGGCGACCGGTGCGGACCTTGTGGCCGCGTCCGCGGCCAGCCGGGACCACGCGATCGGTTCGGCCGAACCGTGGACCACCGGGTTCACGATGCTGCCGCCCAACCTCGGCGGTTTCGTGCCGTACCACCCGAACGCGGCCGGCATGCGCGCGGTTGCCGGCCTGATCCTGGAGACAGTGCGGACATGAAGGTGCGCGAGGCAACCGACGCCGACGTCGAAGCGGCCGCGGCCACGCTCACCAACGCGCTGGCCGACTACCCGATGAGCCGCGCGTGCTTCGACCCGGACGGTTACCTCGAGCGGCTGACGGAGTACCACCGGTTGTTCGTCGGCGGCGTCGGGTTGCCGCACGGGCGGGTCTGGGTCACCGACGACGTCAGCGCGGTCGCCGTCTGGCTACCGCCCGACCTGCCCGCCGACGCGTTCGCGCCGTACCGCGAACGGTTCGTCGGGCTCGCCGGATCCAAGGCCTCGGTGACGACCGAATACGGCCAGGCGATCTCGCTCTTCCATCCCCGCGAACCCGTGTGGCTGCTCGCGCTGGTCGGTGTCGAACCCGACCGCCAGCGGCAGGGCCTCGGTCGCGCGGTCATCAGCCCAGGCCTCGCGGTGGCGGACGCCGCACAGTCACCCGCCTTCGTCGAGACCCAGGAACCCGAGAACGTCGGCTTCTACGAGTCCCTGGGCTTCACCGTCATCGCGGAGCTCGAACTCCCGCACAACGGCCCGATACACTACGCCCTTTACCGCCCTGGCGGGTAGACGTACGGCGTCGTCGTGGTGACCGCGAGGAACCCGAGGCGCTGCAGGATCGGGCGACTGTCGTCGGACGCGTCGACCTGCAGGTACTTGTACCCGAGCTCGACCGCACGCGCCGCGCGGACCGCGACCAGTGCCTTGTAGATGCCGCGACCGCGCCACTCCTTGAGCGTCGAGCCGCCCCACAGACCAGTGAAGTCGGTGCCTTGCTTGTAGACCGCCCACGCTGCCGACACGACCTCTCCTCCGGCCTCGGCGGCGTACACGTCGGCGCCCTTTGTGCACCGCAACTCCAGGTCGTCGGCCAGCCAGGACCAGTCCTCGCCCCAGACCGTCGACTCCATCGCGGCGATCCGCTCGAAGTCCGCGCGTTCGGTGACCCGCCGGATCGTGATGCCGTCGACCGTGTCCCGACCGCGCAGCCGCTCGGCGATCGCGGCGCTCTCGGCAATCAGGACGGTTTCCTGCTCCTCGGGCTCGAACCCGGCCGCCCGCAACCGGTCGGGCAGATCGGCCGGCAGGTCGTGACCGCGCAGCTTCCATTCGACGGCCTGGCCCTTCGCCGCGAAGAACTCGCGCTGGCGAACGATCAGCGCATCGATCTCCGGGCCGTCCAACCCGTCGAGCGTGCGGTAGCTGACGAAGCCGCGGCTCGGGTACTCGACCCGGATCACCGGGCCGTCCGTACTCGTCGGCACGTCCGCACTCTCACTCGTGCCCCGCAGTTGGCTGTCGTAGGCGGCGAGCAGTTCTTTCTTCAACGCGTCGTGGTCATCGGTCACGAGAGGACTTTGACACGTGTTGCCACGATCCGCCGTTCATTTCTCCGCCGGGCAAGCCAGCGGAACCAGCGCCTGCGTCCGGCGGGCTTGCTGAGTCCGTGCTGGTTCTCACGCTTGGCGTTCGCGAAGTGGCTCAGCGACACCATCAGGTTCAGCGGTTCCATGGTTCCGTCCTCCAGGTTTCGGTCCCTACACCCGGAAGTCGGATCAGATCGCGCGCACTCGACATCTGCGCACCACACGCCGTTCGCCCGGGACCTTGGACACCCGCCAGGGACCTTGGACAAGCAATGACCAGTCCAGACCCACCACAATCTGTGCAAGGTTCGTCTTCGGCCCGTACGACGACTGGCGCAGCCCGGTCAAGTCCCGTGGAGTGGTGTACGGCGTGCCCGTGGTGCCGTGCCGTGGTGGTGCGGTGTGGTCGCAGGGGGGTTTCCGCCGCACGGTGGGTTCACCCACGGTGTTGTGGGTTCCGCACCCTTCACACGGGTCAGGAACCCACAACACGATGGGTGAACCCACCGCGCGGGAACGGGC
>NZ_JBEZFT010000029.1:0-31252 GCF_040649595.1 Kribbella sp. NPDC048915
AGGTGGGTTCACCCATCGTGTTGTGGGTTCCGTACCCTTCACACGGGTCAGGAACCCACAACACCGTGGGTGAACCCACGGTGTGGGAACGCGCGCGGCGTCCAGCGCGGTCCAGGTCGGGCGCGGTCGGGCGCGGTCGGGCGCGGTCGGGCGCGGTCGGGCGCGGTCGGGTGCGGCACAGCGCGGGCGGCGACTCGGTCGCCCGGGCCACCCACGGATCGGTCACAAGAGCCGATTTTCCGCACGACGGTGGAGGGATTCTGCCGCCATACGGGGGAAAACCCTCCACAGATCTACGGCGACAACACCGCATCACCCCACGGCCCCAGCCCGCAACACCCATCACCCCACGGCCCCAGCCCGCAACGCCCCATCGCATCACGGCCCCAGCCCGCAACGCCCCATCGCCATGACACCCCATCACCCCGGGCCCCATCACCCTGACGTCCCGTCAGCCCAGGCCGCGCTGGTCGCCGAACTGGGCGTTGCGCGAACGCATCGCGATCACCATCGGCGCGGTGAACCAGCAGACGTGTTCGCCGAGGTCGCCGCCGTTGTGCACCATCGTGGTGCCGCCACCACGACCAAAGCGGTCCGCGGGGGCACGCCGCAGCTCGATGTCCCGCTGCTCGGTGACCAGCCGTATCCGGGTTCCCGAGTCGTTGCCCTCGGCATCGGTGCGGTGCACGAGCGTACGAGGACACCGACGACGGGCTCTGTGTCGGCCCTGCTCGCAACCGTACCGGACGGCGGAACCCGCGCCCGCGTCGCCGAACTCGCGACCCCGCTCAAGACCGACGGTGCGGCAATCGCCACCGAACTCCTCGTCGCCGAGGCCTGACCGATCAGTCGACCGGGCGATCGAGCTCGTCGATCAGTTGGTCGAGGACTGCTTGCGGCGAACGCGTCCAGTCCGTGGTCAGCACATGACGGACGCGCCAGCCGGTGGCGGTCAGGGCCGTGGGGTGGGTGGTGAGGCGCTCAAGGAGCGTATCGGCGTCGACTCGGTCGGGGGTGTCGACAAGGACGGCCAGGCGATACCCCGGATCATCGGGACGCTTCACCGCGAGGTCGCAGCGGAACACCGACTCGCCGACGGCCAGGTCGACCTCCACACCACGGTCCCGCAGCGCCGCCGCGAGTTGCTCGACCACCGGAGTCGGCCCGGTCACGGTGCTGGGCGTGCTGCGCAGGTCGTACGTCGCGAGCGCGGCCTTGGCGGCGGCCTGATCGCCTCGGGAGACGGCAGCGGCGTACCCGAGGAACCGGCGCAGCGTGTTCGCGCCGTCGTTGTACGTATTGGTGATCGCCTCGGGTTCGATACTGCTGACGATCACCATGTGTTCGCGGGCGCGGCTGAAGATCACGTTCAGCCGCTTCTCGCCGCCGGACGTGTTGATCGGGCCGAAGTTCATCAGCATCCGCCCGTCCGGGCCGGCCGCGTAGCAGACGCTCATCAGGATGATGTCGCGCTCGTCGCCCTGGACGTTCTCCAGGTTCTTCACGAACAGCCCGGCGTCCTGCTCCCCGCGCGTCCGCACCTGCTCTGCCTCGTACTGCGCCGCGAACGCCGGATCCTCCTCGGCCAACGCATCCAGCGCCCGCTCGATCTCACCCTGCTGAGCCTCCGAGAACGCCACGATGCCGAGGCTCTTCCCGGTATCACGCGCCAGCAGTTCACGGACCAGCGACGCGATCCACCGCGCTTCGGCGGGATTGGTACGGCGGACGTACACGCCGTCGACGAGCCGAACCGAGGTGATGCTCCCGGCCAGCAAGCTGTCGCACACCTCGGACGGTGGCGAGTCGGACTGCAGCGTCCATGGCGGAGCAGTGTGCGCCGGCAGCCGATCCGGAACCGTCGCGAGCTTGCCCTGATAGAACGCGGCGTTGCTGAACGAGATCAACGCCTCCGAACGACTCCGGTAATGCCATGTCAGCATCGTCGACGCCAGCCGCAGCGCACTGATCGACAGGAAGCTGTCCTCGGTCAGCGCGATGCCGACCTGCTCGGCGGTCTCGTCGTCCGCCTGAAGGTCGTCGGTCTCGTTGCGCACCCGGAAGTACTGCGTCGGCGGCAGCTGCATCTGATCACCGACCACGATCACCTGTGGCGCCCGGTGCAGCGCCGGAATCGCTTCCTCCACTGGGATCTGGCTCGCCTCGTCGTACACGACAACGTCGAACGACGCGTTCAGCGGTAGCGTGTCCGACACCGATGAGGGGCTCATCAGCCATACCGGCCGGAGCGTCGACACCAACGCACCCGGCGCACCGGACGCGAGATCGCGGATCGATCGGTACCGCATCACCTTCCCGAACTCGTGCTCCAGCTCGCGTCGCCCGGTCGCGAACGTCTTCTTGCGCTCACGGTCCGCAGTGGACATCCCGGTCACGCTGCGCTCGGAGTGGTCGACCTCCGCGAGGAACCGGCGCTGCACCTGCGCGACCACGAGTTGGGCGTTGAGCTCGGTGAGATCGTCGTACGCCATGCCGAGTTCGCCGACGATCGCGTCGACGCGCTCAGAGGAGAGTTGGAGCGGTGCAGCGACGCGGGCGCGTTCCCATTCGGCAGCGCAGACGGCGTACTCGAGTTGGTCCGGTGTGGCGTCGAGTCGCCGTACCGCGGTGCGGACCGAGGTCGGCGCGTTGGCGAGCTCGCGCAGTGTGGGGCCGATCGCGCGGATGATCGGCCCGGCCGCGCCGAGTCGATCTGCCAGGTCGCGGAGCTCGGCGATGGTGAGGGTCTCCCAGCGGTCGGCCAGGAGCTCCTCAGTCGCTTCGGCTGCGATGTCGAAGGTGTCGGCCAGGTGGGAGAGCTCACTAATGTTGCCGAGCAGGGCGCGCCAGTTGGGGATGGTCTTGCGGGCGTTGGCGAGCTGGTCGATCAGGCGCTGCGGGTCGTCTGTTGCCCAGTCCTCGCGGGTTTGCTCGGTGTGCTTCGTGACTGCCGCGGAGGCCGATTGCGCGGTGACCAGGTCGGACAAAAGTTCGGTGATGGACGGTTGTACGGCGCGGGCGCTCGTGTCGAAGCGTTCGCGGACCAGGCCTTTCACGCGTCGCCAGTCCGCGTTCAGGAAGGCGAACGCCTTGCCTTCCTTGCTCTCAGCAACCTTCAGCGCCGCCCGCGCATCCGCCGCCGCCAGCGGCCGCTTCCACCCGGCAGCTTCCGTCCAGGCAGCCTTCTCGGCCGCAACCAGCTTCTTTCGCTCGTCTGCGGCCGCCTTCAGTTCCCGAGCCACATCCGACCGCGGAACCATCGCGTCCGCTTTCTCGAGGGCAGCCAACGGGGCCACCAACCGTCCGAACCCGGCCAACCGCCGCGCTTCAGCCGCCGTGAGCCCCGAACCGCCACCATCGACGGCCGCCAGTGCGGTGGCGACGGCGCTCCAGTGGGTGTGCAGGGTGCGGGTCGCGGTGGTGATGTTGACGTCGTGCCAGTGGGTGGTCGCCACGGCGGCGAGGGGGCTCCGGGAGAGGACGCCAGCGGTGGAGGGATCAGCACTTGCCAGCGCATGAGCGACCTTGCGCACGACCTCCCGAGAACTCCACCAATCCCCCACCCCCGGCACCTCAACCCCCGGCACATCATCCGTAGGCACCTCGTCGGCTGACACTTCGGCCGCGGGTGCGTCCGCGTTCACGATGTTGGGCGACCAGGCGTGGGTGTGCAGGTGGGCGAGGTGGTTGACGACGGTGCGCAGGGGTGGGGTGCCTTCGGTGAGGTGGGTTTCGAAGGCGTCCACGGTGGCGAGCAGCCCGTCCACACGGGCGATCAACTCGGCTCGGCGGGCGGTCAGCAGGTCGAGATCGTCCGCAGCGGTCAGCCAGGACTCGTACGTCTCGCGCAGCCCATGGACGAACGCCTTCTTGTCCCCCTGCGAATCATGGATCAGCGCACACAACCCATCCAGCCGGCGACTGGCCAGCCTCGCGTGCACCACATCCAGAGCCGCCCGTTTCTGGCAGACGAACAGCACCCGCTTCCCGCGGGCGACGAAGTCCGCAATCAGGTTGGTGATCGTCTGCGACTTGCCCGTCCCCGGCGGGCCCTGGATCACGAAGCTCTCGCCCCGCCGAGCCCGCGCGATCGCCGCCACCTGCGACCCGTCCGCCGGAACCACCAAGTAGCGCTCGGCCGGCGCCAACTCCGGCAACGCAGTCGCCACCGGCCGCGGCCGATCCGAGAACAGCTGGTCGAACGACGCCGCCGACTCCCCGCTGGTCAGCAACTCGTCGTAGTCGCGCACCAGCCCGAGCGTCCGGTAGTTGAAGTTCGCCAGCGACACCGCGCAGAGATCGACGTCCCACGAGTACGGTCCGCCGTCGGTGTCGAGGGTGTACACGTCGGTCTCGAGCGCCCCGGGCCGCCGCGGCTCCGCACCGAGCGCGACCCCGAGCGGCAGGGCCTGCTGCGCGATCTGCGTCCGCAAAATCTGGACGCCGAGCGGCTGGTAGTCGGAGCGCCGGTACGAGTACGGGTACTGCCTGCCACCGAACCCGGTTGCGACGTTCCCGTGCCGCCTCCGGTGGTAGGTGCGCAACCGCGTCATCGCCCGTTGCCGCACGAGCTCGATCCGCGGCTTCTCCCGCAGATGCAGTCGCAGCCCCGGCTCGGTCGCCTGGATCTCCTTCGCCAGCCGCTCGTGCAAACCCTGCAACGCACCAGGCGCCGACAGGTCCACGGTCTCCGGCAGCGAGATCCCGTACAGCTGCCGCAGGCTGTGCCGCAGCGTCGGATTCACCTCGGCGATCGGGTCCGTGACCCGCAACGTGTACGAGTCGCGCACCCCGCGTTTCTTCGTCAGCTCCACCTTCGCCAGCACCAGCGGCGAGACCAGCCGGGTGTCGCGATCGTTCTTCAGATCGTGCCAGCGCAGGAAGGCCGGCACGAGCCGCAGTTGATCCTGCCCGTAGTCGGCCCGGTCCCGGCGTGCGGTCGAGATCAGTTTGTCCAACGTGTTCGCGGCGTACGGCGCCTCGTCGTACCGGATCCACTTGCCCAACGGCTGCGCCTTCTTGAGCAACGGCGCGGCGAGCTCGTCCCGCCAGGTGAACAGTTGCTCGGAACGAATCGTCCGTACGTCGAGCATGAGCGGCACCGACGCCTCGGTGAGGTTCAGCGTCTGCGCGGTCGGCCGGAAGTTGATCAGCCGATTGCGCCGGGACAGATCGAAGAGCCTGTCCCGGAGCGCGCCGAGCACCGCCGTCCGCCGATCCGCTGCGCCCCGGAGGATCGCCTCGACGTCGAAGTCGAGCGGCTGATCGCGGTAGTTCTCCAGCTGTTCGATCAGCGACGGCAGGTCCTGCGCGCGCCGGTGCCGATCCGGCTCGACCATCTGGGCGGCGACCGAGACGATCACCGGATGCAGATCCGGGTCCAGCCGGTACAAGTTGCCGCGAGCATCGATCAAGGTGGCGACATCCGCGGTCCGGGACAGGTCGAGACCGCAGCCGAGCCCGAGCAGGAGCTGCCCCAGACTGAAGACGTCGGTCAGCTGATCATGATGGCCGACCACGTGCTCCCAGCTCTGCCACCCGGCCACCAGCGTCGGCGCCACGATCGCATCCGGCACCGGCTCCGGCACAGTGGTCGTCTCCCGGCCACCGCGCTCCCCGAGGTCGAGGTCTGCCTGTCGATGCGCGACAACCTCGACGGCGCTCGGACGCTTCCCCTGCCGCGCCTCGATCTCCCGATCGGCCATCGTTGGCCGGCCGGCGTCCTCGGGCGCGAAGCCGAGCCGGTTCTGATCGTCGACCACGATCCGATCCAGACCGCGCAGCGGCGCGACGAGCCCGCGCTCGTGAACCGCCGCCGTCTGATGGAACAGCGGAAGCACAGCGGCCAGCAAAGCGTCGTTGCCCAGCCCGCCCTGCGAGACGGCCAGCGCGATCAGGTCGTCCGCACTCATCCGCTCACCTCCGCGGCAGCTTCCACGAAGCGCGCCCGCTGCTTGTCGCTCCATCCCAGTTCGTCGTCCGCCACGTCGACGTACCCAGGCAAGCCGGCTCGGCGCGCAACGGCCAACGAAGCGACCAGACCGGTGTCACCCGTCTCCGGATCAGCCGTGGCCAGATCGAGCAGCAGATAAGACAGGTAGCGCTTGGTTGCCTCGGCCAATGGACGCGGTCGTGGCAGCGGGGCGCCGTCGACCGGCCGCACCGCCAACGGTTCGTCGAAGCGCACCGCTCCGCCGGGCACGCCGAGCGGACCGGGTGGATCCGCGAAGCCCGCCGCCGCTGTTGCCACCGCATCGGTGCGCAATCCGTTGGTGTGCGCGATCGCTGCCGCGAAGTCCCGACTCAGCTCGCGCAGCAGAACCGCGTCGAGCAGATCCGGCGCGTCGACGTCCAGCGGACCGGTCACCAGCAGCTCGATGTCCGCACCGTCCAGCCAGTTCTTCAGGGCCCACGCGCGCCCGACGGCCTCCGGATGCGACGTCCCGCGACTCCCCGACCGCAGATCCAGCGACTCGGCCTGCCGCAGGTACGCCGCGGGGTCCGCCGTACTCAGCCCGGTCTCCAGCTTCAGCAGCGCGCGGATCGTCGTCGTCAGATCACCACACGCCGTCAGGGCACCCCGGTCCGCGAACAGCTCGGTCGCCAACGACCACCGCCGATGCGTCTCGAGGTACTGCGACGGCGTCCGCGCGTCACCCGCCGCCGCGTCGAGCAGTCGATCGACAGCGAGGTACCCGCCGTCGTCCGCCTGCCACAACAACCGGTGCGCCAGCTCGTGCCCGATGACCGCGGTCAACTCGTCCTCGTCCAACCGGTCGAGCAACGTGCCCTGGAACAGGATCACCGCCTTGCCGGCCTGATGCAGGTACGACGCGTTCGGCTCGCCGCTCACCTGGAAGTAGTCGATGTCCGCGTCGAGCTCGAGCGCCGCGGCCGCCCGCTGCCCCGCCCGGAACACCACCTGATGCGCCTCAGCCTCCAGGCGGTACGCATTCCGCAGCAGAAGCTCGTCGAGCGATGCCTCCGGCGCACCGTACAACGCCGCCCAGGCGCGCTCGTCGACCTGACGGACGACCGCCAGGACGGACCGGTGATACACGAGCGGCGACAACATGCCCGCCACCATAGCCAGACCCACCGACGAAATCCGATCCCTCACTCAGAGACCTGTGGACAACGCCGGAAGGTACTACCCCGCGGAGGGTCGGCAGATGCCGTTGGCGGCAGCGCTCGCCGCCAGCGCCGCCGCGGCTGGACTGGTCCGCGAACCCTGCGCATCCGCGCCCGGATCCCCATCCTGCACCCGGCTGTGCCGACCGATCGGCACCACCATCGGCGTACCGGCGACCGGGTCGGCGATGACACGTACCGCCAGCCCGAACACGTCCTGCACCACGTCCTCGGTGATCACGTCCGCAGGGTTGCCTTCAGCAACGATCGCGCCGTCCTTCATCGCGATCAGGTGGTCGCCGAACCGGCAGGCCTGGTTCAGGTCGTGCAGCACCAGCACGATCGTCCGGGCCTCGGACCGGTTCAGGTCGACCAGCAGGTCGAGCACCTCGAACTGGTGCGTGAGGTCGAGGAACGTGGTCGGCTCGTCGAGCAGCAGGATGTCGGTCTCCTGTGCGAGCGCCATCGCGATCCAGACCCGCTGCCGCTGCCCGCCGGACAGCTCGTCGATCGGCCGGTCCGCGATCGACAGCACATCGGTCGACGTCATCGCCGCGGCGACCGCCTCGTCGTCGGCCTTCGACCACTGCCGGATCCAGCGCGTCCGCGGGTATCGTCCGCGGCCGACCAGGTCCGCGACCGTGATGCCCTCCGGCGCGGTCGGCGACTGCGGCAGCAGTCCGAGCTTGGTCGCCACCTCGCGGGTCGGGATCTGCTGGATGCTCTTGCCGTCGAGCAGCACTGATCCGCGCAGGGGCTTCAGCAACCGCGCCAGCGTCTTCAGCAGCGTCGACTTCCCGCAGGCGTTGGCACCCACGATGACCGTGATCTTCCCGGTCGGGATCCGCACGGACAGGTCGTGGATGATCTCCCGCTGGTCGTAGCCGACCGCGAGACCATCGGCAGCCAGGCTGTGCCGAATCACCGGGTCCACAGAGTTCTCCATCCCTCAGCCACCACTCCCGACACGGTTCGCTCGCGCCAGCAAGAACATCAGGTACGGCGCCCCGACCACGCCGGTGACCACGCCGACCGGCAACTGCGTGTCGCCGAAGGCGTGCTGCGCGATCAGATCCGACACCGCGACCACCAGCGCCCCGAGCAGACCGGACGCGATCATCGCGGGCCCCGGCGAGCGGGTGAGCCGCCGCGCGATCGGTGGCGCCACGAACGCCACGAACCCGATCGGCCCGGCCGCCGCGGTCGCCATCGCGGCGAAGAGAACGGCGACCACGATCAGCCCCAGCCGCGCGACCTCCACCCGCACCCCGAGCCCGTACGCCGTCTCGTCGCCGAGCTGCAGGATGCGCAACTGCCCGACCAGGTACGCCGTGACCGGCAGCAGAACGACAAGGGTGATGGCCAGCGACCGGACGTTCGACCAGTCCCGACCGTTCAGGCTTCCGGTCAGCCAGATCAGCGCCTGCTGCGCGATCTCGACCCGCGCCTTGGTCAGCAGGTACGACGTGATGCTGGTGGCGATCGCACCGATGCCGATGCCGATCAGGATCAGGCGGTAGCTCGAGACACCGTGCCGCCACGCCAGCACGTACATGAGGAATGCGGTCAGCACCGCGCCGACGATCGCGAACGCCGACACCGCGGCTCCGGTGAGCCCGATGGTCACGATCGCGAACACCGCGAACGCGCTGGCGCCGTACGTCACACCGATGATGTCGGGGCTCGCCAGCGGGTTGCGCGCGATGCTCTGGAAGATCGCTCCGGACAGACCGAGCGCCGTACCGACCAGCAGCCCGGTCAGCGCCCTCGGCAGCCGCAGCTGATTGACGATGAACTCGGTCGCCCGGTCGCCGCCACCGAACAGCGTCTTCACCACGTCGAGCACCGGGACCTTGAAGTCGCCCAGCGACAGCGAGACACAGAACGTCGCGAACACGACGACCGCGAGAACCACTGCGACGACCAACGACCGCGCCTGGCGGGCCGACCGCGCCCGCGCGATGATCTGCGCGGCCTCGGCGGTCTTGTCCGGTGGGCTGAGCAGCGTCATAGGTCGGCCAGCTTCCGGCGGCGGACCAGCGCGATGAAGAACGGCGCTCCGATGACCGCGGTCACGATGCCGACCTGCAACTCACCGGGCAGTGCGACGACCCGGCCGATCACGTCGGAACCGAGCAGCAGGATCGGTGCGAGCAGCGCCGAGTACGGCAGGATCCAGCGGTAATCCGGTCCGGTGAGGAGCCGCGCCACGTGCGGGATGGTCAGCCCGACGAACGCGATCGGGCCGGCCGCCGCGGTCGCCGCACCGCACAGCAGGACGACGACCACCGCGACGAAGGCGCGCGCGAGGCCGACCCTCTGCCCGAGCGACTTGGCCACGTCGTCCCCCAGCGACAGCGCGTTCAGCAGCCGCCCGCAGAACAGGGCCAGCACGATCCCGATCACGATGAACGGGGCCACCTGCTCCGCGATGTCCGAACCGCGGCCGGCGAACGACCCGACCGACCAGAAGCGGAACTGGTCGAACGTGTCGACGTCACCGATCAACAGCGCGGTGGTCAGCGATCCGAGCATCGCGGTCAGCGCCGCACCGGCCAGCGCGAGCTTCACCGGCGTCGCGCCTTCGCGACCGAGTGACCCGAGCAGGTAGACGACCACCGACGCCGCGGCCGCGCCGAGGAAGGCGAGCCACACGTACGACGTCAGCGTCGACAACCCGAACCAGTAGATGCCACCGACAACGAACAGCGCCGCTCCGCCGTTCACACCGAGGATGCCCGGATCGGCGAGCGGATTGCGGGTCACGCCCTGCATCAGCGCCCCGGACAGCCCGAGCGCGGCGCCGACCATCAACCCGATCAGCGTCCGCGGTACGCGCAGTGAGTGGACGATCACGTGATCGGTGTTCGCCTCGTCGTAGTGGCGCAGGGCATCGAACACCGTGGCCAGCGGGATCTGCTTCGAACCGACCGCGACACTTAGCAGGCAGACCAGGATCAGGAGCGCGACGCACCCCACCAGGCCGAGAGCCAGGACACTCCGCCGTGCACGGCGCGGGCGCGAAGGAACAACGCTGTCCTGGCCGGCGGCGACCGTGGCAGTGGGCGGGGGCATTGGACTTTCGGGATCCTCTTAGGTAAGGCTAACCTCTAGATGCCTCAGAATAACCCGGTGGTGCGCGGGTCCGCATCTGAGCCCCCTGCAGAGTGTATGGAGAGATCCCAGCATGACGACTGTGCTCGAGCGGCCGATCGTTTTCGACTCGCTCCTGGCCTCCGTGGCGGCCGTGGACGACCTGAGCCCGCACCTGCGCCGCGTGACGTTCGTCGCACCGCGGATCGCCGAGGCAGTCACCGCCGGGCCGGACCAGCGCATCAAGGTCCTGCTGACACCGCCCAACGGTGGCCCGATCACACTGCCGTCCGGACCCGACTGGTACCCGGACTGGTGCGCGCAGCCGGTCGACGAACGTTTCATCATGCGGACCTACACGGTCCGGGCGCTGCGTCCCGAGGTGGCCGAGCTGGACATCGAGTTCGTCCTGCACGGTGTCAACGGACCTGCGTCCGCTTGGGTCAGTGAAGCCAAGCTGGGCGACCAGGTCGGTCTACTGCTGCCGTTCGCGGTCGACAAGACCAGCACGAAGGGCCTGCTGCACTCGGGCGTCGACTACGTCCCACCGGCGACCAGCGTGCGGCGCGTGCTCGTCGCGGACGAGACGGCGCTGCCCGCACTCGCCGGGATCCTGGAGGAGTTGCCGGCCGGAGTACATGCCACGGTGTTCGTCGCCGTACCGGATGCTGCCGATGTGCGACCACTGGCCGGCAACGCCGACGTCACCTGGGTCACGAACGGCACGCTGGCGGAGACGGTGCAGTCGACGGTGCTGCCGTTCGACGTCGACTACGCGTGGGTCGCCGGGGAGTCCTCCATGATCAAGGAGGTCCGCCGTCACCTCGTGAACGCGGTCGGGATGCCGAAGAGTGCCATCTCGTTCCAGGGCTACTGGAAGCGCGGCGAAGCGCACGACTGAGGGTCCGGGAGAGCCGGTGGGCAGAGTGGACCGGCCCTCCCGAAGACACCGTCAGGACGGGTTCTCGGCGTGGGTCAGCGTCTCCCACGCAACGAACAGGTTGTTGGAGCCCGCCGGACGGCGTGACTCGGTCAGCGCCTGGGTGTTGGTCATCGCATAGCCCAGGCGGGTGTGCATCGCGTTGAACCCGACCTCGGTGATCGGACCGAGCCCGCGGTGCAGCGTGCCCTTGCACAACCAGGACGGCACCGGCTCGAGGTTCCGCTCCCACTTGGACTGGAAGCCCAGCGCCTGGCGCAACCGCTCACCGAACTCGGGGTACATGTCGATGCCCTGGATCCGCGCCGTCTCCAGCACGTGCGAGATCGACGAGATGCCGTAGCCGGTGTGGGTGAGGTCGCGGCAGGTCTCCTGAGTCAAGCCGGTCACGAACGTCCCCTGGCCCTGCCAGTAGTTGACGATCTTGTCGCGGGTGTTGAGGTTCTGACTCGGCACGGTCTTCGGCAGCGCACCGTCCGACTCCAGGTAGACGTACGCCGGTACGCGCAGCCGGTACAGCGCGATCGCCTTGTCGTAGATCGCCTTGTCCTCGAGGAACACCGCCATGCCCTGCAGCGAATCGGTCATGCTCAGCTCCCAGTTCCCGTTGGAGTTGGAGCCGTTGATGATCTCCGGGACATAGACGTTACGGAGCATGGTGGCGAAGCGGCTGGCGTTCGGCCAGTCGCCGTACACGTGCTTGATGATCTCCGCGGCCTTCGGCCAGGACGACGCGGCCCAGGCGGTCTGCAGCGGCGCGTTGCTGTTGGTGTGGTCCCGGACGGTCGCCGACCAGGCGTCCATCAGCTGGATCGCCTTCTGCGCGTAGCGGTCGTCTCGAGTGAGGTACCACAGCAGGGCGTCGGTGTACGCCGCGATGGCGTCCTCGCGCTCGTCGGTGCAGCCGTAGTTCGGGTTGGAGTACGAGCCGCACTCCACGACCGCACGGGGTTTCGGTGTGCGGGACAGCGAGGCGTACGAGCTGTTCTTCGCCTGGTTGAAGGCGGCGGTCCACGGCTGCGCGCCGGCCTGCACCTTGGCACGGACGAAGTCGAGCTGGGCGCGGCTCACGCCGACGCCGGGATGGGTGAACGTCGGCGGCGCATCCACGGCCTGAGGTGCCTGTGCGGCCTGCTCCGCAGCGGCGGCCGGCGTGGTGAGGGTCCCGGCGACCAGTGCGGCACAGGCCGCGGCCGCGACAAAAGGAAGTTTTCGCATGGGCGGTGTCCTGTCTCGGGGGGCGGTAGGACAGCGGTTTCCAGGGCAGTGTCACGACGCCTGGCAACCCGGGTCAAGACCCCGCCGGTACCGGAACTTCCTTGGAACACAACGCATTTCTGTCTCACGTCCGGTGGAACAAACTGCGTCAGCGTCCCACTAGTGACCGAGCTGCTTGGTGATGCGCTCGACGATCACGCTGGTCGCGTACCGCGTGGTACCCGGCGGCTCGACGTCCTCCCAGGAACCCGTGTACTTGCGCGCGATCGCCTTCTCCAGGGCGAGCTCGGGATCCGGCACCAGTTCGTCGATGTGTCCGCGCAGCTCGATGTAGTACGTCGGCTGCGCGGGATCGACGATCACCACCGAGATCGCCGGATTGCGCTGCAGGTTGCGCAGCTTCTGCCGGCCGTCGACCAGGCTGATGCGCACCCGCTCGCCGTCCCAGAGGAACCACAAGGGTGTCACCTGGGGCTCACCACGGCGACCGATCGTGCCCACCAGGGCGATCGCCGTCGACGCAAGCAACTTGTGGAACTCGGTCGGGATCTCCACCTGCGCGCTCACCGGAGCGCCAGCTCGCCGGCGTGGATGCCGGCCGCGTCGAGGAGCGCTGCCGCGGTAGCCGCGCCGATACCGTTCAGCGGCTGGGCGCGGACGACGGCCCGGGCGGACGCACCGTCGAAGATCATCGTGAGCTGGACGGCCAGCGTGGCCGGATCCTCCGCGGCGGCCTTCACCAGCTCGCGGTGGAAGAAGTCGGTGAGCTGCTGCTTGAAATGCCGGGCCACGACCGACCCAGGGTGCTCGGGGTTCTTCAGCTCGACCGCCGTACTCACCAGCGGGCAGCCGAGGTAGTTGCCCTCAGCCACCATCGCGTCCTGGTTCTCGAAGACTGCCAGGATCCGCTCCCGCGGCGACCGGTCGTCATCCGGGCGCGGCTCCAGCACCGCCTGGTACGCCGGGCCGCGACTGGCCAGGCTCTCCGCGATCAACTCGTCCTTGGAGCGGAACAGCTGGTACATCGACTTCTTCGACACTCCGGCCGCCTTGCACAACGCATCCACACCGATACTGACGCCGTCGCGGTAGAAGAGGTCACCCGCGGCATCCAGGAGCCGCTCGCGGGGTGTTGCCGAAGTACTCATGCCATGAAGCGTACCGGTTCGATTTGAAATCGGAAACCGATCGGTTTACGGTGGTGGAAACAGATCGGTTTCTCATCTCAGGAGCTCCCCCATGACCTCACTGCAAGGCGCCGTCGTCCTGGTCACCGGCGGCCAGCGCGGAATCGGCAAGGCCCTCGTCGACGACCTGCTCACCCGCGGCGTGACCAAGGTCTACGCCACCGCCCGCAGCCCGCGACCGAGCACGGACCCGCGGGTCGTCCCGCTGCCGCTCGAGATCACCGACCAGGCCACGATCGACGCACTCGCCGAGGCGGCGCCGGACGTGACGGTGCTGATCAACAACGCCGGCGCGAGCGCCCCCGACACCTACCTCGACTCATCGATCGAGGAGGCCCGCGCGGTCTTCGAGGCGAACTTCTTCGGCCCGCTGCAGCTCACCAAGGCCTTCGTCCCGATCATCGAGCGCAACGGCGGCGGCCACATCCTGAACGCGCTGTCCGGCCTGTCCTGGATCGCCCGGCACGGCGCG
Source organism: Kribbella sp. NPDC048915 (assembly GCF_040649595.1). Taxonomy (NCBI): domain Bacteria; kingdom Bacillati; phylum Actinomycetota; class Actinomycetes; order Propionibacteriales; family Kribbellaceae; genus Kribbella; species Kribbella sp. NPDC048915. The sequence continues at coordinate 14,042 of NZ_JBEZFT010000029.1, forward strand.
TACTCCGCGACCAAGGCCGCGTTCTGGCTGCAGACCAACGCGATCCGGCTCGAACTGCTGGACCGCGGCATCGGCGTCACCGGACTGCACATGGGCTACGTCGACACCGACATGACCAGCGACGTGACCGAGCCGAAGTCCCGCCCGGAGGACATCGCCAAGGAGGCCCTCGACGGCATCGAGGCCGACGCCTACGAGGTCCTCGCCGACGGACCCGCCCGCTGGGCCAAGTCCGTCACCGCGAAGGACCTGACCGAGGCGTACCCCCAACTGAAGCGCTGACGCCCCGGTCGGGATCTCCAGGTATGCAGAACCCGGGCTGACGCGGCCGATCCAGCCCGGATCCGGGACTTCTGCATACCTGGACGTCCGCCGCCGACGTCAGTCGAGGATGTCGGTGGCTTTGTGGGTGTCGTCGACGCCTTCGACGATGATGACGTCGCCGTCGGAGTTCCTGGTGCGCAGCGGCAGGATCGCGTGGTACGCCGGTGAGTCGTACCACGCCCGCAGGTGCTCGACGTCGGGGAACTCGACCACGATCGGCGTACCGTCCCAGGCGCCTTCGACCAGCTCCGGCGTCGCGCCGTGGACGATGAACCGGCCGCCGTACGGCACGAGCGTGGCGTCGATGCGCTCGAGGTACTCGACGATGTGCGGCCCCATCCGGACGGCGCGCAGATTGGCGATCGCGTAGGCCTTCAGGTTCTGTGTCATGCCCTCAGCGTCGGCGACCGGGTGCGTTCAGGCGATTACCTCTGAGGTCATCGTCGGGGATTGATCTCGCAGGGACGTACCGTAGATGGCATGTCAGTCTCAGGGGGACCGCCTTCCACTCGGGAAGAGGAGGTGGAGGAGCGGGTCGGGCCGTACCGGTTGATCCGGCGGCTCGGGCAGGGCGGCATGGGTGTCGTCTACCTGGCCGAGGGGCCGGAGCGGCAAGAGGTCGCGCTGAAGGTGCTGCGGCCGCACGTCGCGCACGATCCGATCGCGCGGGCACGCCTGCAACGTGAAGCGACCACGTTGCAGAAGGTGAACCACCCCGGCGTGGCCGGCATTCTGGACCACGACCTCGAGGGTGAGCAGCCCTATCTGGTGACCCGCTTCGTCCCCGGCCGCCCGCTGGACGAGCAGGTGGACGAGCGCGGTCCGCTGACCCCGCGCAAGTGGCTCCCGCTGGCCGGGTGCCTGGCCGAGTCGCTGCAGGCGATCCATGAGGTCGGTGTCATCCACCGCGACCTCAAGCCCGGCAACGTGATGATGTGCAACGGCAAGCCGGTGATGATCGACTTCGGCATCGCGCAGGCCGCCGACGACCTGCGACTCACCCAGACCGGTCTGGTGATCGGTACGCCGGGCTACCTGGCGCCCGAGCTCATCGAGGGCGAGATGGTGTCGGAGTCCGCGGACTGGTGGGGCTGGGCCGCCACGGTGGCGTTCGCCGCGACCGGGCGCCGGCCGTTCGGCAAGGGTCCGTTCGAGGCGGTGCTGGCCCGGGTGCACTCCGGACAGGCCGACCTGGACGGCCTGGACCCCCGCCTGAAGCCGCTGCTCGCCGCGGCGCTCTCACCGAACAAGGCCGACCGGCCGACACAGACCGAGATCATGGCCGGCCTGAGTCGGTACGCCGAGGGACGCGACGCGCTGCCACCGCGGGAGAGTCCGACGGTGGCCGCCGTACCGCCGACGAAGCTCGTCACGAAGCTGATGCCCGCAGAAGATGCTGCTGCTGCAGCAGCTGTTGCCGAAGCACAGGAAGACACCGGACCGACTCCCACCGAGGTGGCGCAGCTCGTGCCGCCGGTGATTCCGCCGCTGTCGGCGTTCGCTCCGATCCGGGACAAGATCCGCGAGGCGACGGCGAAGAAGCCGGCCACTCCGGTGCAGCCCGCAGCGTACGGCGGCGCGGGTGGCGCAGCTGGTGCGGTTGATGCCGGCGCGGCCGGTGCGGGTGCGGCTGGCGCGGCTGGCGCGGCTGGCTATGGTGCGGCTGGCTACGGCGCCGCCGGTTATGGTGCCGCGCCGTACGCCGCTGCGCCGTACGCGGGCACGCCGTACACGGGCGGCCCGGCTCCGTACCAGAACGGCACGCCCGTGCCGTACCAGCAACCCTCACCACAGCCCCAAGCACAGCCTGCGCACCCGGTGGCCGCTCAGCCGGTGAAGGCTCCGCCGACCGGTCGCCGGACGGCGGTCATCGTCGGCTTCATGCTGGCGCTGACCGGCTTGATCGCCCTGGTCCCCGGAGTCGGCTCGATCGTTGCCATCCTGCTGCTGGTGCTCGCCCGGACCGTCGACCGCTCCAGCACTGCACTGATGCGCCGCCGCCAGGTCCGAGGACGGGCAGGCAAGTCGGACGGCCTGGTGGCTGTGGTCGCCAGCCCACTGCAGCTCGCGACGGCGGCCCTCATCACGCTGCCGTGTCTGATCCTTCCGCTGCTCACCGCGGTGGTCGTCGGCGGCATCGTCACCGGCGTCGCGGCGTCGGCGTACGGACTCGACTGGACTCCGCTGTCCGCCGTCGGCTTCGGTACGGCGGGCCTCACCGCGCTGTTCTGCTGCTGGTGGGGTCCTGGCGGTAGCTCGTTGCGTCGAGGGGCGCACATCGCCGCGCGCAACACCTTCCGGCCGCATTGGTTCGCCGGACTGATCGCCGTCGTCCTGCTGGCGATCGGCGCGCTGACGTTCTACCTGGCGACGCAGGGCGAAGGCGCAGCGTGGGCACGGACTCCGATCCAGACGCCGAACATCGAGCGTCCGACGTTCGGCGATCTGCGCAACGCGCCGTTCATCCGGGACCTCCCCATCATCGGTAACTGACGGGGAGGCTCGGAAAGGTCGTCGGTCAGAGCTGAACGATCTGGCTGCGCTCCGGCCCGACGCCGATCGCGGAGATCCGCGCACCGCTCAGCGACTCGACCGCGCGGACGTAGCTCTGCGCCTCCTTGGGCAGGTCCTCGAAGGTCCGGCAGCCGGTGATGTCCTCGCTCCAGCCGTCGAACTCCTCGTAGACCGGGAGCGCGTGGTGGAAGTCGGTCTGGGTCATCGGCATCTCGTCGTGGCGCACACCGTTCACGTCGTACGCGACACAGACCGGGATCTTCTCGCGGCCGGTCAGGGTGTCGAGCTTGGTGAGGACGAAGTCGGAGACGCCGTTGACGCGAGCGGCGTACCGCGCGATGACGGCGTCGTACCACCCACAACGCCGCGGACGGCCTGTCGTCGTACCGAACTCGGCGCCCTGCTGACGCAGCCACTCACCGTCCTCGTCGAGGAGCTCGGTCGGGAACGGGCCTTCGCCGACGCGGGTCGTGTACGCCTTCACGACGGCCATCACGCGGTCGATCCGGGTCGGCGGGATGCCGGTGCCCGTGCAGGCGCCGGCGGAGATCGCGTTCGAGGAGGTGACGAACGGGTACGTGCCATGGTCGACGTCGAGCAGTGTCGCCTGACCGGCCTCCATCAGCACGGTCTTGCCGTCGTCGAGGGCCTTGTTCAGCAGCAGGCTGGTGTCGGCGACCATCGGCTTCAGGCGCTCGGCGTACCCGAGCAGCTCGTCGAGGACCTCGCTGATCTCGACCGCGCGCCGGTTGTACACCTTCACCAGCAGCTGGTTCTTCTGCTCGAGCGCGCCGGTGACCTTCTGCTCGAGGATCTTCTCGTCGTACAGGTCCTGGATGCGAATGCCGATCCGGTTCATCTTGTCGGCGTACGTCGGCCCGATGCCGCGGCCCGTCGTACCGATCCGGCGGCTGCCGAGGAACCGCTCGGTGACCTTGTCGAGGGTCCGGTTGTACGGCGGGATGACGTGCGCGCTCGCACTGATCACCAGCCGGGACGTGTCCAGCCCGCGCGCCTGCAGCGCGTCGAGCTCCTCGAACAGCACGCTGAGGTCGACCACGACCCCGTTGCCGATCACCGGGGTGACGCCCGGTGTGAGGATGCCGCTCGGGAGCAGGTGGAGCGCGTACTTCTCGGACCCGATCACGACCGTGTGACCGGCATTGTTGCCGCCGTTGAACTTCACGACGTAGTCGATGACCTCGCCCGTGTTGCCGAGCAGATCGGTCGCCTTACCCTTGCCCTCATCGCCCCATTGGGCGCCGACGAGCACGATTGCGGGCATCTCAGCCCTCCTCTTTCACGCGCCGGCCCGCACACCCCGTGACGGCCCGCGCTGGAAACGGTGAAGCCCGGAGACATTCACCGGACGTTCATCCGGCGATGCATCCAGGCTCTTGCGACCAAAGCCTACCGGACGACGAGGCGAGGATTTCGGGCCTGTCCAGATCCCTCAAGTACTCGTTTCAAGTCATTGTTTCATCAACTGACGGGTTGCCATTTAGCGTGATCGCGTGCACACTCTTAGTCAGCGGCCCGCCGAAACTGCCGCAGGGGACGGTTCCGGCGGGCCGCTTCCTCGTTCCCGGAGTCAGCCGAGCTCGGTCGGGTTGCCGGCCAGCCACTCCTTGACCCGCCGATCGGCCTCCTCGCGCGAGACGTCTTCGACCCGGGTCATGATCGCCCAGCGGTGCCCGAACGGGTCGATGACCGTACCGAACCGGTCACCGGTCATGAAGGTCTGCACCTCCTCGACCGAGGTCGCGCCCGCCTCGAGCGCCTTCGCGTACGTCGCGTCCACGTCCGGGACGTAGTGCACCAGCGAGGAGTGCACCCACTCGCCGGTCGGCGCCTGCAGCCCGATCTGCGGCATCTCGTTGCTGAGCTGCAGCATCGAGTTGCCGAACTTCAGTTCGGCCTGACCGAGCCGCCCGTCCGGCATGTCCTGCCGGCTGATCACCTCCGCGCCGAACACCGTGCAGTAGAACTCGATCGCCTTCGGTCCGTCGGCAACGGCGAGGTACGGGGTGAGCGAGTGATAACCGTCGGGGATGGGGTTTACCGTGTTCGTCGTCATGACACGAGTCAATCCGCTGCGTGCCTGAACGGTCTTGTAAGAAAGCGACAGCCCGCCGTGAACCACCCACCCGACAGCGAGAAGGGCATCCTGCATCCGCGGGAGCAGGCCCGGCACCGCTCGCTGAGCCGGCTCGCCGCCGGTCCCGAGGCGGACCGGTTCGTGGAGTGGTATTGGATCGTCGAGTGGGACCTGGACGAGCCGTACACAGCCGAGGTACTGCCGTTCCCGAGTGTCAACGTGACGTTCGAGCAGCCGGGTGGTGCGTTCGTGAACGGCGTCCAGACACGCAAGTTCGAACGGGTGCTGCAGGGACGCGGGCGGGCGTTCGGGGTGAAGTTCTGGGCCGGCGGCTTCGGCGCGATCACCGGGTTGGACGTGGGTTCGTTCCGTGACGAGGTGCTGCCGTTGACCGCGGTCTTCCCGGACGGCGATCGGCTCGCGGACCTGATGTTCGAGGCCGAGTCCGACGTCCGGCGGCGCGCGGTGTTCGAGGCGTTCCTGCGCGACCACCTCGCCCCGCCCGATCCGTCGTACGAGCTCGTCCGCGAGATCGTCACGACGATGGCCGCCGACCGCTCGCTGGCCCGCGTGGACGAGATCACCGAGCGGTTCGGCGTACCGATCCGGACGCTGCAGCGGCTGTTCCGCCGGTACGTCGGCGTGGGGCCGAAGTGGGTGCTGCGGCGCTATCGGTTGCACGACGGCGCCGAGCTGCTCGCGCAGGGCGAAGTCGCCGAGCTGGCGGACCTGTCCGCGTCCCTCGGATACTTCGACCAGGCCCACTTCTCCAAGGAGTTCAAGCAGCAGATCGGCCTGACGCCGGCCGAGTACGCCGCGCGCGCCGCGGCCGAGCGACAGATCACCTATCGGTGAACTTCACCGCCAGCGCCAGCAGCGTCGCCGTCAGTGCCGCGCCGAGCGACACCACGAAGCCGTACTGCGAGCTGTGACCGTCGACGACCCAGCCCGCGAACGCCGAGCCCAGCGCGATGCCGGCCGCGGCGCCTGAGTTCAGCCAGGTGAAGGCCTGAGTCAGGACAGCGGAGTCGACCGATGCCTCGGTCAGCACCGCCGACAGCGTCTGGAACGGCGCTATCGCCAGTCCAGGGAGCGCCAACGCGAACGCTGCGATCAGTGGGCCCTGCGCTGCGATCAACGGCAAGCAACTCAGGGTCAGCCAGACGAAGGCGAGGACGAACTGAGTCTCCGGTGCGGTCCGCCACCGGCGCGCGCCGTACACGAGTCCGGCAACCAGACTCACCAGGCTGGTGATGCTGTAGAGCGGTCCGGCGAGTCCCGGCGTACCTCGTGAGACGGCGAAGGCGGTGACGGACACCTGCATGCTGCCGAAGAACAGTCCGACGCCGATGTTGGTGCCGACCAGGCCTGCGAAGCGCTTGTGCAACAGGGGTTTCGGGCGTTCGCGGTGCTCAGGGCGTCTCGGAGGCGGCGCGGTGCCGCGCTGAACGGCCAGTAGCAGGCCGCCGGCCAGCAGGAGGCTCGTCGCTGCGACAGAACCCGCGACCGGGCTGGCGGCCGAGCTCACGACGCCGACCAGCAGTGGGCCGACCATGAACGCAATCCCGACGCCCAGCGCCTCCAATGCGAACGCTGCCGAGAGCAACGGTGTGTCACGCAGCGCCAGCGACCACCGTGCCGCCGTTTGCGCGCCGATCTGCGGCAGCGAGCCGCCGGCCAGGACACCAGCCACGACGAGGGCCGGGAGTGGGGCACCGCTCAGTGTCAGGCCGATCAGCAGGGCGACGGCGACTCCGTGAGCCAACAACGTCACCGGCAGCATGCGGGTCTGACCGAAGCGGTCGATCAGCCGGGCGACCTGCGGTCCGGCGAGCGCCTCGGCCACGGCGAAACCGCCGGTGACACTACCGGCCGCCGCGTACGAGCCGGTCGCTCCGTGAACCAGCCAGACGATGCCGAGGCCGGTCATGGCGATCCCGATCCGGGCCGGGGCCGCCGCGAGGTAGAACTTCCATGCGCCCGGAGTCCGCAGGACCTCCGCGTAGGTGCTTCTGGGCGCGTCTGGCCGTCCGGTGAGAGCCGGCACGGTGAGACCTTTCGCTGCCCGATGGGGCGGGGACACGACCGTGGGCGTCCTGCTTCACCGGTCTGTCCATCCGCCGAGAACCGTCCATGTTCGGCAGGAAGCGGGGACGCACGCCGCCTGCCGGCACTGTCAACGGGCAGAAACCACTGGTTCGTTCAGATTGACCTGAACATCGTACCGTCCCGAAGCACGGGCACGCAGCGGCTTGTGTCCACCTCGGCCGCGATCGCGACATCGCCCTCGAAGCCGTACTGCGTGAGCTCGCGACCGCCGGCGCATTCGTGCAGCATCCGCGGCAGGTCGCCCGCGACTGCGTCGTACGCCGCCACCGCGGCGGTGGCCTCCGGAGACAGGGCGTCGCGGCCGAGTGCGCCGAGAAAGCCGCCGGCGCCCCACAAGTCCTCGACGGCCGGTCGGAGCGAACCGTCCGGCCAGCGTTCGCCGGCGGCGATCGCGACCACCTTGCGCGGTTGCTGCTGCCGCACCCACGCCGCTGCAGCGGATCGATTACGCAGCGACACCGCGATCACGGTCGCGCCGGTGTCGCTGAGCTGTTTCGAGATCGTCGATCCGTTCGGTGACGGCAGGACGAGTTTGGTGATTCCCGTCACTCGTCTGATCGACACCGGCGACAGGCTGACCTCGTCCGGCCCCGCGGCCGATCGTCCGACCGCGAGCGTCGCGCCGTACCGCTCGGCGTACGTCACGGCCGTCTCGTCGCGCCACCGGTACGGGTACACATCGATGCCGCGGTCGGCGGCCACGGTGACCGCGGTCGTGAACGACAGGACGTCGACGACCGCGACGATGTCACCGGCAACGACCTCGGCCCCGACCGGACCCCAGTCGAACCCGGCGCCGAATCCGTCCTGGGCGTAGGGGCTGGTCACCCGGCAGATCATTCCCGCCGGACAACCAAGCCCACAAGCGGTTTCAGCTCAGCGCGTCGGCGGCGGTGGGGGACGAGTCGCGCAGGAACGTGGCGCAGCGCTCGGCCTCGTCCTTCTCGTCGATCAGCGCCGCTGCCTTGCCCAGCGCGGCCAGCGCGCGCAGGAAGCCGCGGTTCGGTTCGTGCTCCCACGGCACCGGACCGTGCCCCTTCCAGCCGTTCCGCCGGAGCAGGTCGAGCGCCCGGTGGTAGCCGGTCCGCGCGTACGCATAGCCCTCGATCGTGCGCCCGTCGGCGAGCGCACCCTCGGCCAGCACGGCCCAGGCCAGCGACGACGTCGGGTACTTCGCGGCCACGTCCGCTGGAGCGGCCCCGTCGGCGAGTTCCGCCGCGGCAGGGTCGACCGGTAGTAGTGTCTCGGGTGGACCGGAGAGCAGATTGTTCAATTCCATAAGCACATCTTCGCCGATCACGCAGCCGAACCGGCAGGTGACCGGCTGACGAAATCCGTTGACCGTTCACGTGGCGGCCACGGATGCTTGACACACTGCGTCGACCGCCGTGGTTCCCAGCTACGGCCCAGTTGGAGGCACCGGATGAGCGTCATTGTCCTGAACGCGTCGTACGAGCCACTGCACACCGTCTCGATCCAGCACGCCATCCGGATGCTGGTCCGAGAGGTCGCAGTGGTGGAAGAGGCGCACGGAGAGCGAACCATCGGCCCTTTCCCGGTCCCTCGCGTCCTCCGCCTGGTCCGGTACGTCGTGACGCACTGGCGCTACGCGGCCGGCCGGATGAAGTACAGCAAGCACGGTGTCCTGCGGCGGGACAAGTTCCGCTGCGCGTACTGCGGGCTCGACAACGCCGACACCATGGACCATGTTCAACCCAGGTCCAGGGGCGGCCGCACCGAGTGGCTCAACGCGGTCGCCGCCCATGCCGCGTGCAACGAGCGCAAGGGCAACCGCACCCCGGCCGAGGCCGGCATGCCCCTCCTCTGGCAACCCTGGATACCCACCCGCGCCGAGCTCGTCATAGACACATGACGAGCCTTTTTTATGCCTGAATCCCATCGCCTCACGTCCGGCCGCTCGCTGCAGATCACCACGATCGCCGAGCGGCCGGAGCATCTGGTGCCGGTGGACTGTGACGTGGCTGCCGATCGCGCCGTCTACGTCGAACCGAACGTCTGGGTGCGGCACGGGTTCTCCACAGATTGAAAATCGTGGGTCCAGGGCGGGGTGGAACGCGGCACGTTCTAGGGCATGAATCCACATCTCGCCGTGATGGCGTCGATCCGGGGTGGCGTGTTCACCCGGGCCGACGCCCGTGCCTGCGGTTATCCCGACGCCGACATCGACTCCTTGCTCGCCTCCGGGTCCTGGCGCCGGATCCGCCGGGGCACCTATGCCGCCCACCGCTCGCTGATGCTCGTCACCGATGAAGTCCTGTACCTGCGCCGGATCCACAGCGTTCTCCGGCGCAGCGGGCCGAGCGTCTTCGCCAGTCACCAGTCCGCCGCGGCGCTGCATGCGCTGCCGGTCTGGGGCCTCGATCTGACCCGGGTCCAGGTGACCGCGCCGGACGGCGGCTCCGGGCGGTTGCGCGGCATTCACCGGCACATCCGCGACCCAGTCGGCCCCGGCCTCCAACTGTGGAACAACCTCCGCCTGGTCTCGCCGGCCCGCGCCGTCGCCGAGGTCGCCGCGGCCGCACCACCGCAGCCCGCGGTCGTGCTCGCCGACGCCGCGATGTACGCCGGACTCGTCAACCGCCGCACGTTGAGCCACGCGGTGGCGCAACTCGAACAGGGCGGCAAGCGTGCGCTCGACGTCCTGGACCGGCTCACCGGATCGGCCTCGGTCGCAGAGTCCCGCCTGCGCTTCATCCTCGCCGAGGCCGGCCTCCCGAAGCCGAGTCCGGCACCACCGCCGGACATCGACCCGCCTGACGAAGATGTGCCGGCGGCCGAAGGGCTGTGGTTCCCCGACGAGCGCACCGTCGTGGAGTACCAGCCGCGTTACCCCTTCTGGTGCGCGGAGTCCGAGCCCTCCCCGCACGACCCGCAGCAGAGGTTCGAGGGCCCGCAGCCCGTCGAGTCCTGCTGGATCCACTGGGCCGACCTGTCCGACCCGCCGACCGTGGCCGACCGCATCCGGTCCGCGTTCGACCGGGCCGCCCGGCGGACCGGTGTCCGCCACTTCGATCTCGCCCGCATGTGACGAAGGGCCCGCTGCCGACGGCAGCGAGCCCTTCGCAGACCCTCACCAGGAGGACCAGATGATGTCAGGCGTTCAGCGACGTCCCCGTCGACCGAAGGCTCTCGCACGCCTCGGCGACGCGCTTCGCCATACCTTCCTCGGCCGCCTTGCCCCAGGCGCGCGGGTCGTAGGCCTTCTTGTTGCCGACCTCGCCGTCCACCTTCAGCACACCGTCGTAGTTGGTGAACATGTGCGCCGCCGCCGGGCGGGTGAAGGCGTACTGCGTGTCGGTGTCGACGTTCATCTTGATGACGCCGTTGTCGACCGCGGCCCGGATCTCCTCGAGCGTCGAGCCGGAGCCACCGTGGAACACCAGGTCGAACGGGCGCTCCTTGCCGACCTTCGCACCGACCTGGTCCTGGATCTCCTTGAGGATCTCCGGACGCAGCTTGACCGCACCCGGCTTGTAGACGCCGTGCACGTTGCCGAAGGTCAGCGCGGTGATGTAGCGCCCGTTCTCACCGGTGCCGAGCGCCTCGACCGTGGCCAGGCCGTCCTCGACGGTGGTGTAGAGCTTCTCGTTGATCTCGTTGGCGACGCCGTCCTCCTCACCGCCGACGACACCCACCTCGATCTCCAGGACGATCTTCGCCGCGGCGGTCTTGGCCAGCAGTTCCTTGGCGATCTCCAGGTTCTCGGCCAGCGGCACCGCGGAGCCGTCCCACATGTGCGACTGGAACAGCGGGTTCTCACCGCGCGCGACGCGCTCGGCGGAGATCTCCAGCAGCGGCCGGACGAAGCCGTCGAGCTTGTCCTTCGGGCAGTGGTCGGTGTGCAGCGCGATGTTCACCGGGTAGTTCTTGGCGACCTCGTGCGCGTAGGCCGCCAGCGCGACGGCGCCGGAGACCATGTTCTTGATGGTCGGACCGGACAGGTACTCCGCACCGCCGGTGGAGACCTGGATGATGCCGTCCGAGCCCGCCTCGGCGAATCCGCGGATCGCGGCGTTCAGCGTCTGCGAGGAGCTGACATTGATGGCCGGGTAGGCGAAGCGGTTCTGCTTGGCCTTGTCCAGCATCTCGGCGTAGACCTCAGGGGTTGCAATGGGCATGTCTCGCGGTACTCCTCACAACACAGTTCTTGTGGGTTCGGCCTAGGACGTGTCCTAAGTATTGCCGCCGGGTGCGTCGTCGGATCCGGCGGCCCACCTGCCGAACCGGCCCGGTGGCCGGAAAGCGATCGGCAGGGATGTAGACCAGTTGGTGAACAGGATCGATCCAGTTGGCTGCGTCCGGAGGTCCTCCGGGAGAGCGCAACCCACGGTCGATCAGGCGGACCCGGTGCGCGGTCCGCGTGGGGTCAGGGCCATGTGCAGCCGGTACCGGTCGGCACGGTACGCCGACCAGGACAGCTCGACAACCTTACGACCGGCGAACGTGGTGCGCTCGAGGACCAGCAGGGGTGCCCGCCGGGCCACACCGAGCACCCGGGCGACATGACCGTCGGCGTTGTCCGCCCGGACGGTCTGCTCACCCGAGGTGACCACGACGTCGTACTCACTGGCGAAGACGTCGTAGAGCGTGCCGAGCTCACGGCCGAGCAGGCCGGGGAAGAGCGCCGACGGGTAGTAGCCGACCTCGTAGGCCATCGGGGAGGCGTCGGCCGTGCGAAGCCGCTCGACGCGGATCACCTTCGTGCCCTTCGCCACCCGCAGCCCCTTGGCCGTCTCGTCGGAAGCCTCGACCTCGCTCGCCGACAGCACCACGGTCCCAGGCTCGAGTCCACGGGCCCGCATCTCCCGGGAGAACGAGGTCAGGTGCAGTTGCGAGTCCACCTGCGGACCCGTGACGAAGGTCCCCTTGCCATGCACGCGCTCGAGCGCGCCGGACTCGACCAGGTCACTGATCGCCTGCCGGACGGTCACCCGGGAGACGTTCAACTTGTCCACCAGGGCCCGCTCGGAGGGGATCGGGTCCCCGGGATGCAGCTCGACGTCGATCAGCCGTTCCAGCACCGATCGGACCTGGGCCCGCTTCGTCGCCACCATGGAATCTCGATCCTCCAGACCTGGGCGGCCCTCGGGGGTGCCCCGGAGCGCCGCTCACTGCTATCGTGCGCAGCATACCTGTTAAGACCAGATAGGACCAGTGATCGCAGTGGTGTCTGTCCCCACCGAAGAAACCCGGATGGCGGCCGAGATCGCCGAGCAGCCGGCCGCGCTGGCGGCGACGTTCGAGCACGTTCTGCCGCTGCGGCACGACATCACCCGGCTGGCCGCCGGCCGCCGGAACGTGATCTTCGTGGCCCGTGGCTCGTCCGACAACGCCGGTGTCTACGGCCGGTACCTGACCGAGATCCACGCCGGCCGGCAGGCCTCGCTGGCGGCCCCGTCCGTGGCCACGCTGTACGGGGCGAACCTCGACCTGTCGAACTCACTGGTCGTCGCGGTCAGCCAGTCCGGCGCGACGCAGGAGATCGTCGACACGGCCGAGTGGGCCAAGCGGAACGGCGCGGCGATCGTCGGTATCACGAACGACGGCAACAGTCCGCTCGCGTCGACGGCCGACGTCGCGCTGATCACCCAGGCCGGCCAGGAGTTGGCCGTGCCGGCCACGAAGACGTACACGACCCAGTTGGCGGCCATCACGGTCGCCGTCGACGCGCTCGCCCCACGCCCGGGGATGCTGGACGCCGACATCGCGCGGGTCCCGGACGCGGCGAGCAAGATGCTGTCCGGATCGGTCGAGGCGGCAGCGGATCTGCTGGCGGGCGCGCACGACGTGCTGGCAAGCGGCCGCGGCCTCACGTTCGGCACGACGCTGGAGGTCGCGCTCAAGCTCGAGGAGACCTGCCTGCAGCCGGTCCGTGGACTGTCCTACGCCGACCTGAAGCACGGTCCGATCGCGGTCGTGGACGCCGACCTGGTGACGATCCTGGTCGCTGCCGGCGACGGGCCCGCCCTGCCGGGCATGACCGAGCTGGCCGGTGTCGTGCGCGAGAAGGGCAGCAAGATTCTCGGTATCGGCGGCGACGCCACGTTCGCCGCCCGCTGCGACGTGAACCTCGCCGGTCCCGAGCTGCCCGAGACCTTGGCCCCGCTGGCCCTGGTGATCCCCGCGCAGCGCGCAATCGAGCTCCTCGCCCGCAAGCTCGGCCTCGACCCCGACGCCCCGCGAGGCCTACGGAAGGTCACCCAGACCGACTGAACAAAGTGCTCACTGGGTGAGCACTTTCGCTGGAATCGTGGTGGTCGCCAACGGGGGAACCACCTGAGAGAGGACCACCACGATGTTGCGAGGACTTGCGACCGTCAGCTTCTACGCGAGCGACATGAAGGCGGCGCGCAGCTGGTACGAGGATCTGCTCGGCATCGAGGCGTACTACGCGGTGCCGAGCGCGGCGGATCCGGCGTACGTCGAGTTCCGGTTCGGCGACTTCCAGTGCGAGCTGGGGATCATCGACGCCAAGTACGCACCGCACTCGGTCGGAACTCCCGCGGCCGGCGCGATCGTGCACTGGCATGTCGACGATCTGGAGGGCACGCTCGAGCGGTTGCTCGAGCTCGGCGCGACCGTCAACGAGGGGATCGTTGAGCGGGGCAACAACACCGGCTTCCGGACCGCGTCGGTGGTGGACCCGTTCGGCAACCTGATCGGCATCATGAACAACCCGCACTACCTGCAGATCCTGGCGGAGCTGAAGGGCTGACGGCTGCTCACCGCGTCCACGTGGGCGCGGTACGCCAACGGCGGCGTCGTCGGAGTCAGAAGTCGATCCGCATCACCACGCGCCGGTTGCCGGGCCGACTCACCTCGGCGAATCCGGCATCGGCGAACGTGGAAAGCGTTCCGACGTACCCGCCCTCGACGAGATCCGGATAACCCTCGACCGCCGCGGCCCCACGTTCCCGCGCGAAGCCGACCGCAGCGCGGGCCAACGCGCGACTGATCCCTCGCCGGCGGAAGCCCGCCCGCGTGACGAAGCAGGTCACGGCCCAGACCGTCGAGTCGTGCTTGTCCTCGTTCCGCCCCAGCCACGGAACCCGGAAGTCGCGAAGCAGCCGAGCATGATCAGCCCGCGGCGCCACCGCACCACCCGAATCCCTGTTCGCGCGCCTGACCCTGTTCGCGCGCCGTCCGCTGTCCGCGCGCCGTCTCTTGCTTCCGGCCCGGCGCTTGTGACAGCTCGAGGATCAGTTCGACCTCTACCGTGTCGCCGGCGTCGAGGCCGTGAGGTTTGCGGACGGCGTCCTTCAGCGGGAGCCAGTACCCGTCGTCCTTCGGGAACAGCGACGTCTTCCACTCGGTGCTCCCGATCCGGGCCCGAATCGGGAGCATGCCCCAGCCGTAACTGGCCGCCGAGACCGCGGCCCGCAGCACCTCGGCGTCATCCTCAGGAACCGGCACGAAGTAGTACGGCGCCGGTCCGCGCCACTCCACAACCTCACCGACAAACGCCTGCTCCATGCCGCCGATGCTAGGCCAGTATCCGGACAACCCCCTTCCGGATTCTCGAACCATGTTTCTGATCAGCTACGACGGCCGACGGGCCGGGCGTAGACGGGGTGAGCGGGTGGAACCTAGCCTGCTGCTGACGGGAGAAGAACTGTTCGGTGAAGGACGAGGCCCTGGCGGGGGTGCCGATGGCACGTGCGGGCGCGTTCGGTGCAGCGCGGTTCGGGAGCGGGTTCGCCCATACGTTCCTGCCCGGCAAAGTGGTGTTCGGTGCCGGGGCATTGCACCGGGTTGCCGATGAGGTCGAGGGGCTCGGCGTACGGCGAGTGCTCGTGGTGGCGACGAACTCCGCGCGGCAAGCGGCCGACGTAGTCGAAGCCGAGCTGGGTCATCGCTTCGCCGGGCGGATCGACGGGGTGACGCAACACGTGCCGACCGAGCTGGCAACAGAAGCACGAGCGATGGCGAGCGACCTCGACGTCGACGCCGTTGTCGCGATCGGCGGCGGCTCGGCGATCGGGCTCGCCAAGGCCGTCGCTCGTACGGCGCCGGCGCCGCCCGAGGCGCACGGTGTCGGACGTGAGGCGCACGGTGTCGGACGTGAGGCGCACAGCGTGGGCATAGTGGCCGTACCGACCACATATGCCGGGTCGGAGATGACGCCTGTGTGGGGCGAGACGGCCGACGGCAGGAAGTCGACCGGGACCGATGTGCGCGTGCTGCCGAAGGTGGTGGTGTACGACCCGGAGCTGAGCCGGGAGCTCCCGCTGCAAGTGACGACCGCGAGCGTGGCCAACGCGATCGCACATTGCGTCGAGGCGGTCTGGACACCGAAAGCCGACCCGATCAACGACGCGGTCGCCGTCGAGGGGTTGCGTGCGCTGGGCGACGGATTGCGCGCAGTACTGGACGAACCGCGTGATCTGGAGAGTCGAGGCCTCCTGCTGTACGGCGCCTGCCTGGCAGGGTCGGCGCTGGCGGCCGCAGGTACCGGGCTGCATCACAAGCTGTGCCATTTCCTTGGTGGCACCTACAACCTTCCGCACGCGGAGACCCATGCAGCGATCCTTCCGCAGGTCACGCGTGTCAACGCCCCCACAGTCCCAGAAACCGCCCGTCGGCTGGCAGCCGCCCTGAACAACGGCACGCCTGCGACCGCTGGGCCGGGCGGGTTGGCGGATGCAACCGCAGGTCCCAGTGAGTTGGCGGAGCGGCTGTTCGACTTGTTCCGAGACGTCGGGGCGGGGACAAGTCTGCGGGATCTGGGCATGAGTGAGGGGGACGTGGTGGAGGCGGCAGCGCGGTTCGTGGTAGTGGAGAACCCGATTCCGGTGGATGCGGCGTTGGTGCGGGAGATCCTGCACCGGGCATGGGCGGGTGCGCGGCCTTGACGGAGGGAGCGAAATGGACCTGCAGGGCGATGACCTGACCGAAGCCGTCGTGGCGAGTTTCGGCGACAGTCCGAGTGAGCGGTACCAGACGGTGATGAGTGCGCTGGTGCGGCATCTGCATGCGTTCGCGCGTGAGGTCGAGTTGACCGAGGACGAGTACTTCACCGCGATCGATTTCCTCACCCGCACCGGGCAGGCCTCGAACGAGAAGCGTCAGGAGTTCGTGTTGCTGGCCGACGTACTCGGGCTGTCGATGCTCACCGTCGGTCTGGGGAATCGCAAGCCGCCGGAGGCCACGCAGTCGACCGTGTTCGGGCCGTTCTTCGTCGAGGGCTCACCGGCGGCACAGTTGGGGGACGACATCGCGAACGGCGCACCCGGGCAGCCGTGTTTCGTGAGTGGGCGCGTGCTCAACACGAAGGGCGAGCCGGTCGCGCATGCGCGGGTCGAGACCTGGCAGGCGGACGAAGACGGGTACTACGACGTACAGAAGGACCTCGATCATCCACAGAACAGGGCGCATCTGATCACCGATGCTGAGGGCAACTATTCGTTCTGGTCGGTCCGGCCGGTCGCGTACCCGATCCCGCACGACGGGCCGGTGGGTGAACTGCTGCAAGCGGGCGGGCGCGGGTGGATGCGGCCGGCGCACATTCATTTCATGGTGACGGCGCCGGGGTACGGCCGGCTGATCACCCATGTGTTCGCGGCCGGGGACGAGTACCTCGACAAGGATGCGGTGTTCGGCGTGAAGGAATCGCTGATCGCCGAGTTCACCGAGCATGCCGCCGGGACCGAGGCGCCTGACGGCAGTACGCCGGACCGCCCGTACTACACCGTCAACTACGACCTCGTCCTGGCGACCGTCGAGGAGACGCGGGCATCAGGCGACCGATGAGGTCTCCGACTGGAGAATCCGGTCGAGAATCGCCGAGATCTCGGCGGCTTCGGCGTCCAGCAGGGTGATCAGCGCGACCCGCGACGTTTCCGAGCGCGCTTCCAGAGCTGCCGCGCTCAACGCGCGCACGGTGCCCAGCTCATGTACCAGTTCGTCCCACAGAGCGTTCATCGGCAAAACCCCCATGTTCCCCGGCGCACAGGCGGTGCGACGGGAAGGCCTCACTTCCGTCTCACCCAGAACAACTCCCGCACGCCCCCGAAGGTTACGAACTCGTCTCAACTCACCCTCGGAAACCCCGGCTGCCCGGGTCGCGGCACCCCAGGCAGGGGTGATGCCTGGGCGGCGTGCGGCACGGTCGGCGCGGCACGGTCAGGGCGGCACGGTCAGGGCGG